>JAIBCZ010000045.1 GCA_024679645.1 Amphritea sp. | reverse complement strand
TCTAAGTTCTGCGTTATTAAAGACAGCTGTGCTATGCTCCGCCTCCCTTTACACTGATAACTGAATAATGACGGAGTACTGCCATGGATTATGACTTTACCCATGATATTTACGGTGCTTTTAAAGCTGATTTTTCCATGGGCCATGAAGCCTTGGGCTACTGGATTACCTATGAGCTACGTAGTCGTCAAAACGTTATCGCTGAGCTACTCAGGGTTATTAATGAACTACAGCAGCGGCAGCGGCTGGACTATCTGATGGAAGGTGCAGAATACAATCTGAGACTCAACCAGGACGAAGCGATAGTCCGTGCCCATGCGCTGGATTCAGCCTTTGACGATGATGCCCCCGACGATAACCTGGAGTTTTACGACCAGGAGTCGACAGCCAGTTGCGGTCTGGATGATTTCATCGGAATAATTGAAGGCTGGCAACAGTTTACCAACCGATAAGACGTCAATCACAGCGATGCCTTCGAATCAGTAAGCTTACCTTTTATAGCCTTTATCTGCTTTTCCGATCATTATTCTCAGAATGGTCACCAACCCCCTCCTTTACAGTTGCATCAGTTGACTAATTTATCAACAATGTCCAAATCACGGGTGACTTAAATTGACCCGCAGCAGCATTAACGAAGCATTACTAGAGAGGGACTCACGGTGCCTGCGTCTATTCTAAAACGATTAGTTATCATTCTGTGTATTGCTTTCTCCGGTGCGGTGATCGCTGCCGAAAAGACGGTTGAGATATTCGCCATTGACTACCCGCCGTATACCATCGTGGACAATCAGAATAACCTCAGTGGAGTCGATATTGAGGTTGTCAGAGCATCTTTTGCGCAGGTTGGTATTGAGGTGAAATTTAGTACTGCCCCCTGGGAGCGCATTAGAAAAAACCTTGAACATGGCTATATCGCCGGCTATACCAGTTGCGCAAGACGACCTGCACGAGAAGCTTATATTCTGTTCAGCAATAAAGTCAGCGAAGCCAACCAGGTCGCCCTGATGGCGGTAAACACTGATGATCGAAAACTTATTAACCAAGCCGATTTTCAACGCTACAAGGTGACTGCGATTGAGGGCTGGGCTATCCAGAAGGAGCTGGAGAGCAAAGGCATCCCCCATAATAAAACTCAGGATATGGACAGCGGCATTCGCTCTGTTTTGTTCCGGGATATCGACATATTCTACATCGGTGAACTGACAGCACTCTATCGAGCGCGTCAGCTTGGACTACAAGATAAAATCAAAACCAAGCGCCTCGCCGACAAAGACAGCGTCCATTTTTACCTCTGTTTAAGTAGGACTTACCCAGGTAACTTGCAACTATTGGAACAATTTAATACGGGGCTTGAGCGTATCAAAGCGTCTGGCGAACTGGATGGCATCTATGAAAGCTATTTCTAAACAATATACCCTTATGATAACCAAAGCGCAGGCATACTATGAAGTTTGATTTCCGCCATAAAATTGCCTTTAAGCAAGCGGTTATCGTATTAAAAATATCCTTATTACTGGGATTGATCTCTACCAGCGGGCAGATCTATCTGGATTTTAAGCAGGAGCGTAAAGATTTCAATCTTGCCATAGAGCAAACAGTAGCTCTGCATTGCGACATGGCCATTCAGGCCGTCTACAATCTCGATAAAAATCAGGCCCAGGATGTTACCGCGGCCCTTACAATGATGCCTGAGATTTATCACGCCACCCTGACTGATGACTTTGGCGACATTCTGGCAGAAAGCAGTACTCAGAAGACCCAATCCTCCCCACTTACGTCAATGGGGAGCAACTTATTCTACTTCAAAAATCAGATTGAAACGCCACTCAGCATTAAAGAATCCAAGAGCGGTTCTGCAACGCTGATTATTGATCTTGATACCACACTGATTGCCGGTAACTTTACCCGGCGCGCAGTCACCAGCCTGACGCTGGGGCTACTCTATAACATCGCGCTGGTCAGCGTCTTTCTATTGCTGTTTTATCGTTATCTGTCACAACCGATTCTTAACATCGTTCAATGGGTTAACCAGCTAGGAAAAAGCGACCGTGTCGTGGCTCTTCCCTATGACCAGCAGGATGAGCTGGGCGACCTGGTCTCCAGTTTTGACCGACTCTGGCATGACAGGAAACAGATTACAGACCAGTTACATAAAACGATTAAAGACCTGTCTCAAAGCGAGAATTTCTCCCGTTCCCTGATAGAAAATGCTGGCGATGCGATGTTTCTCTGCCTTCCGGATACTGTCGTTGTACAGGTGAATAATCAGGCATGCGATACCCTGGGCATAGACCATCAGGCACTTATCGGAGCATCACTGGCTGATTTCAGTAAGAACTACACGCATGCCGAACTGAGAAATCTATTTTCAAGTATCGATGAGAAGCAGATCAGCACCGTAGAAGATATACACATCAGCGAACAGGGAAAGCAGTTTCCTATCGAAGCCCGCTGCATCAGGATGCGTTTGCAAAACGAAGACTACATTCTGATCCTCGCGCGGGATATCAGTGTACGAAAAGAGGCCGAGCAGCAGATTTTTGAACTCGCCTTTTTCGACACCCTGACAGGGTTGGCAAACCGCAGGCTCTTTATTGACCACCTCAACAGTGCAATCAAACAACATCAGGAAAACCAAAACTTCGGCGCGGTTCTCTATCTGGACCTGGACCGTTTCAAAACCATCAACGACTCGCTGGGCCACAGTATCGGTGATGCGATTCTCTGTGAGGTTGCCAAGCGCTTAACCCTGGCTCTGCCTGACACATCCACTTGCGCCCGATTTGGCGGCGATGAATTTGTAGTCCTCCTCACCGAAACAGGCACCTCTGCCGAACTCTGTGCCGAAAGCACGGCCACTACGGCCTTGAAAGTCCTTGAGCAGATGGCGGTCCCTTTTGAGGTTGCGGGCCACCAGCTCTATTGCAGTACCAGTATCGGCATTGCCGTTTTCCCGGACAGTATTAATAGTTCACTGGATATACTGCGCCACGCAGATACCGCCCTGTATCGGGTAAAAGCCCAGGGGCGTAATAATTTCCAATTCTTTGACCCAGAGATGCAATCTACCGCACAGGAAAGAATGGAGTTAGAAAAAGGCCTGCACCAGGCACTTGATAGAAATGAATTTGAGCTCTGGTATCAACCACAGGTAAACGATGCCGATCAAATCATAGGGGCAGAAGCCCTGTTACGCTGGCGCCATCCACAGAACGGAATCATCTTCCCTGGTGATTTTATCGGTATCGCAGAAGAGAGCGGCCAGATCGTCGAGATCGGCAACTGGGTTCTTCGGCGGGCGATAGCACAACTCTCCGACTGGCATCAACAGGGGTTACCGGAAACATTCAAACGGTTGGCAATTAACATCAGTCCATTGCAGTTTATGCAGATCGATTTTGTCGATCGTTTATTGGAAATGTTTAACGAGAAAAACATTCCGGGGCAGTTGGTAGAGTTAGAGATCACTGAAAATATGCTGCTCAATAACTTTGAGGTTGCTGGTAATAAAATGAAACTACTGAAACAACGAGGCATCTCTTTTGCCATTGATGATTTTGGTACTGGCTACTCTTCTCTGCGTTACCTCCACCAACTGCCACTGGACATACTGAAAATTGACCGATCTTTCGTTTCAGGATTGCGTGCCTCTTCTGAATTAGCGGCGCTTGTAGAGGTCATTATCGCCACCGCTGACCGGCTAAATCTGGCAGTTATCGCTGAAGGAGTAGAAACGCTGAACGAACGCAGCGCATTAATGGAACTCGGATGTCATTGCTTTCAAGGCTATCTATTTTCTAAACCTATTATGTCGGAAGCTTTCTGGCACAAACTACAGCTTTCAAACCACAATGAGCTTGTTTGAATATATATGTTTCAGCCCTTCACCCGATACAGCACAGCATAGATGACCGGCACTACGCCTAGCGTCAGAAACGTCGACACCAGTAATCCACCCATAATAGCCACAGCCATCGGTTCCCACATCGCACCTCCCCCAAGGTAAAGAGGTATTAACCCCAGCACCGTAGTCGCGGTAGTAAGCAGTATCGGTCGGGCCCGTTGCTGGGCTGCTGAAATAATAGCTTCCAGATGTGGCAACCCGGCTTCCAGCTCTATGTTAATCCGCTCTAACAGGACGATTGCATTATTAATCACAATACCTGCCAGAGAAATAATCCCCAGAAACGTCATAAAGCCAAAAAAAGACTTTGCTATCAGTAAACCCAACGCCACACCAATCAGCCCCAGCGGAATTGTAATCAGAATAATCAGGGCCTTACGAATTGAGTTGAACTGAGCCACCAACAGAATCAGAATAATAAAGCCGGCAATGGGTAACTTCTCCACAATAGATGCGTTGGACTTACCTGATGTCTCCTGTTCACCACCGATTTCATAACTGACAGCATCACCCCATACAGACTGCTGTTGCAATAACCAGGGTTCTATTTCTGCAATCTTATCAGCGGCCGTGACATCACCCCTCAACTGAGCGCCTATAGAAATGGTACGTAAGCCATCACGACGTATCACTTTAGACAGATCCCAGACAACATTAATATCGGCAACCTGGGTTAGCGGAAGAGATTGACCTGAAGACTGAATATAGACCGATAACCCCTCTATCTTGCTGATATCCTGCTGAGTCGCCACACCGGAACGCAGTAACACAGGAATCACATCTTCACCGTCCCGATACTCAGTCAACTGCATTCCTTCAAGGCTGGTCTGCAGAGAAACAGCGATATCCTGACTGGTTACCCCTGCACTCAGAGCCCTGGCCTGATTAACCTGAATATTCAGTTTTTTAATCCGCTGCCCCCAGTCATCCTGGATATTGGTTAAACCTTCAAGCGTCGCCATCTGCTGCTTTAGATCAGCCATCGCGGCAAACAAACTCTCTGAATCTTTACCCGACAGCCTCACTTCTACCGGGTTATCGATAGCGGGACCATTCTCGATTCGCCGGGTCTTTATATCCAGATCAGGGTGGTGCTCCAATGCATATGCCTTGAGGGAATTCATGATCGGATCTATCTGTGACAACGCATTTACATTGGCAATCATCAGCGCATAACCTGGATTCGCAGGTTTCGGATTGTGCGCCAGAATAAACCGGGGGCCGGCATTTCCTATATAGCTTGCCCAGTTTGTTACCCCTTCACTTCTCTGCTCCCCTGTCTGCCAGTTTGCCATCAGATAAGCTTCAATATTACTCACAACAGCGGTGGTTTTTTCAATATTTGTGCCCGTTGGTAATTCCATCTCAACTTTAAAATAAGCTCTGTCAGAGGGGGGAAAGAAAACTTTGGGCAGATAACCAAAGGCGGTCATCGACAAAGCAAAAACCGCCAAGGTTATAAACAGTGTTAGTAGCCTGCGATTAAGCATTCCGGATAGTAGCGCCCGATACACGCGGTAGAAGCGGTTATCAAAGGATTGTGTTTTGGTGTCTACTTTTAAAAAATAAACACAGAGCATCGGAATCAGCGTTAAGGATATCGCCCATGAACATAGCAGGGTAATCGTCACCACCTTAAACAGCGATGAAGTAAACTCACCGACACTGGATTCAGCAAGATAGATGGGTAGAAATGCTGCTGCGGTAGTCAGTGATGCCGTCAACAAAGGAACCTTGAGTTCACCTGCAGAGTCCACCGCCGCTTCCATCGGCGATTTACCCTGCTGCATCTGCACCATGATACTTTCACTCATGACAATGCCATTATCCACCAACATGCCCAACGCGATAATCAGTGCCGCAAGTGATATCTGATCCAGCCCAATGTCCAATCCGCTCATCACAATAAACGCGGTAAGCATCGCCAATGGAATCAGTGCCGCCACTACTAATCCTGTACGCAATCCCAGGCTAATCAGCATAACGACGGTAACGACAACGATGGCCTGAACCAGATTACTGACGAAATCCTTTACCTTCTTATCCACTTCGACAGGGGAGAAGTTAATCCGCTCGAACTCGACGCCCCAGGGATAGACCTGATTCATCTGTTGCATCGCTTCGTCTACTTGTTCACCTAAAGCAATATTATTGCCCCCTTCACGCATCGATACAGCCAACGCCAACGCCCGCTCACCGGAACTGTGTAATAGTGAACTCGGAGGGTCTACGTAATCACGATAGATATAAGCGATATCCTTAAGATAGAAAATACGATTGGAATTGGGTAATCTGATGACCGTATTCTCGATATCAGAAAGTGATTCGAAATTACCACTGGGCTCCAGGGATATGCGCTCATCACCAAGTACAAAAGAGCCACCTGATATGACAATGTTCCGCGCTGATAGTATTTGTGCCAGCTGATTAGGCGACAACCCTAACTCAGACAGTCGGGCATTATCGTATTCAACAAAAATACGCTCTTCCTGCGCACCATAGATATCAACTTTAGCGACATCGGGCAGGCGTTGCAGTTCAGACTGCACATCTTCGGCTATATTATTAATCTCGGCATAGGTAAACCCTTCACCCTTAAGCGATAACACCACGCCAAATACATCGCCAAATTCATCATTTACGAAAGGGCCTCTCACGCCATCGGGCATGTCGCTGGCTACATCATCGACCTTACGGCGCAGCTTGTCCCAGATAGGACGCATATTTTTATAGCTTTCACGGATATTCACCAACGTAATAGAGATACCAGTACGGGATTCCGTTTTAACAAAGTCCAGCTCCGGCATCTCCTTAACAGCCGTTTCCAGTTTGCTCGACACCAGTTGCTCAACCCTTTCAGGACTCGCGCCAGGAAAGTAAGTAATAACCTGAGCGGTCCGCATAACAAACCCGGGATCATAGGCTCTGGGCATTGAAAGAAAGGTTGATACTCCAATCACCAGAATAATCAGTAGCACCATAATACTGGTGCGGTTATTCTCTATCGCCAGTCTGGTAACATTCAAAGCGAACTCTCCTTGCTAAGACGAACCTCCAGACCGGGATACATCTTACTCATTCCCGCAATAATGAGTGACTCACCCGTGTTTACACCAGATAAAACCTCTAAACCCCGCTCTGATAGTTTGCCAGTCTCGACCTTGCGCCTTTCAACGGTTGCCAGTCCCTCTCCAGAGGGAACCGCCAGATAGACATAACGGCCCTCATCATCACTCAAAACAGACTGAGCAGGCAGATAGAATGAGTTGATATCGGTTTCATTATCAAGATCCCGCCGGCCTCTTACGGTCACCGACATCCCGGGTAAAATATTATATCCATCCACGGCTTCCATACCTAAAGTGACCTGATAGGTATTAGTGGCTTCGTCAGCCTGTGTGGAGATTTCCAGTGGTTTTAATGGAAACTTTTGCCCGGGGATTGTATCGAAAAACGCATTAATCTCTGATTGAGCCTCTTTACGAATCTTAATCATCAAACTGGATGGCAGGTTCACTTTTATTGTCAATGAGGAGGTATCCTGCAGCAGATAAACAGCCTGCATAGCAGAGACATCTTCAAAGTTTTCCACATAGCGCTTAGCGATACGTCCAGCGAAAGGTGCCTTTAATGAAGTGTATCCGAGGGTTTGCTTTGCGGATGCCAGATTGGCTAGCGCTGTACTATTCTGCGCTTGAAGTTTATTAAAATCTGAACGGGAAATAGCGCCGCTATCGACGAGTTTACGGGCACGCAGGTAATCAGCATGGACTTGCTTATATTCAGCCTCCCGGCTGTTTAGTTGAATACGGTAATCCTTATCATCCAACCGGGCCAACACCTGATCCTGGGAAACAATATCGCCCTCTTTTACCTGAAGCTTTTCCAGTTTTCCCGATACCCGGAACGCCAGCTCTGCCTTTTGTACCGCATCGACCACGCCTGGAAACTCTTTAAACTGAAACTGAGAAGGCTCAGCGATCATCCGAACCTTAACCAGACGCAATGGCGGTGCAATTGCAGCATTCTCTTGCTGAGAGTCACAGGCAGTAAGCATAAAACTCAACACTGATATTCCCGTGACCTTTACCAGATGATTAAAAAAACTATGACGTAAATAATTATACGGCTGATCTTTTTTTTGGGTCATGGCCATGACTTCCGTAATTAACTTTCATTAAAGCAGTTTAGAGATAGCAACAACTCACTTTGTTGCACCATGCACTTCATCAAGCGTACAAGGCGCCTTTATAGGGCTGGTCAAATGTGAAATATCCTGTATTTCAAGGCTATCCAACAGATCAACAGCTTCTGAGTGGTTATGGCTTGCAGCCTGCTTATACCAGTAATATGCGACAGCCCTGTTATTCAACCCATCGCCGCGTACCAGATTGGCCGTGCGCCGAAGCAAACGCACACCATCAACAGTATCTCCAGAATGTATTTTTGCTATTTCAAAGGCTGCGGCAGGATGATTCTGCCGGGCTGCCTGACAAAGAAACTCAGTTGCTTTACGGTTATTATAGAAGCTATCAGCATCATTACTGGGGGCACAACAGTAGGACTTACCTACTTGATATTGCGCTTCAGCATCGCCTGCCAGCGCTGCAGCCAGGTAGTTATCGCGGGCGGCAGCATCATTAGCCATACGGGCGCTTTCAACCACCGCACCGGCGCAACCTGTTAATACCGCACTAAACATCAAAAAGGCTAACAACCTTATCGTTACTCTTAAAGACATATCCATACCCACCAGATTTTTCTTATTAATATATGATCTATTTTAGCTCTGCTCAAAGTTGAAACTAATTGTAGGCTACCTTTAACTCATAAGCAGAATCAGTCTATAACCGTATTTTTTATGTTGATATGAAATTTTAGTCATTATCTAACAATCAACACAGGATCAATTTTTATTTTCTCAATAGGTACAGATTCTACTTTTTATTCAGATCTAATATCTCAGGCAATAGCTGTAACGCTGCAATTCGTCGTTCATCCCAGGGATGAGCAAAACTGATACGCAGACAATACGTAAACTGACCTGATACTGAAAAAAGCGGACCGGGGGTGATCACTACGCCTCGTTGCAACCCTCTTGCATAGGCCTTCAATACATCCACCTGTTCTGGTAATTCAACCCAAACCGCAAGCCCACCCAGGGGCTGACTGACCCTTACCTCGAGCGGCCAACTACGGATATAGCTGATCAGTTGATCGCGCCGCTCCCGCAAGTCATTACGTTGTCGTCTCAGGTGTGTGGCAAAGCTTCCATCCCGCATAAACTCAGCCACGCCCTGCTGCAGATAACGACTGCTGGCTAACTGCGTCACTAGCTTGAGATGAATGATGCGCGCATGCCAGCGGGCACCGGAAATCCAACCTAAACGCAGATCACGTGATAACGTTTTTGAAAAGGAACTGCAGAGAATGACCCGGTTATCCGTATCGAGTTTTTTCAGTGGGTCTGGCACCGTTCCCAGCGCTGTATCCGCATAAATATCATCCTCAATCAGCGCCAGATCATAGCGGTCTGCCAGGGCGATTAATCTATGCTTGGAGCGGTCGGGCATTAGCGCTCCCCCAGGCGTTGAAAAAGCCGGAGAGACAACACAAGCTTTCACTTTCCAGCGTTTCAGCACCTCTTCCAGCGCATCCATATCCATACCTGTGGAGATGGACGTTGGCACCTCAACGACCTGCAGATTCAGTTGTTCAAGCAGCTGTAACACACCATAGAACCCCGGCGATTCAACCGCAACAACATCACCGCTTTCGCAGGTTGCCATGAGGGCTAAAAACAACGCATGCTGACAGCCCGACGTGACACATAATTCATCGGTATCGACCGGCCAGCCTCTGCGTGACAAATGTAATGCGAGCTGCTGCCTTAAACTCAGATCCCCTTCCGGCTCATCATAATATTGAGATAACTCACCCCGCTGTCGGCGAAGTGAACGGGCAACAGCACGGTTAAGTGTCACAATACCGGCGGGCAGGTCACCCGCATGCAGATCGGGCAACAGATCAAACGCGGCACTACGGCGCATAATGTCCAGCAGCAGGTCACTTCCCGTCACCGGCCTGGGCGCTTCAATCCGCGAGCGGCTGACAGGCTCCTTGACTGCTGCCGGCTGGAGCACGACAAAATACCCAGCCTTGGGTCTGGCTTCCAGCATGCCCTGCACTTCGAGGCGCTGTAATGCATGCTGAACGGTGGCTTTAGACAGTTGATGTTGTCGGCACAGGTCACGGATAGAAGGCAGCCGCTCTCCTGGGTGCCAGCGCTGTTCCTCAATCCCCTGTCGTAACCAACTTTCTAATCTTTGATAGAGATACTCTGACGACATTTCACTTAACCTACAGATCTGTACCCATTAATTATAATTTATTTACACCTGTTCCTATAGAGCTTTCAAGCCTAATCTACTGCTAATCAAAATTCGGTAGATCGCCATGACTCAAAAAATCCCCGTGCTGCAGGACCCAACCCCTCCCTTTGCAACTGACGGTAAGTTTCACGTTCGCCTCATCGAAGGTTTTTTTCAAAACCTCAGACGGTTGACGACCTGGCCACTGATCGCTCTCTATTTTGGCCTGGTCTGGGTTCAGGTTGATGGTCAGCCCATCCTCTTTTTTTCATTCGAACAGCGTCGTATTCACCTTTTTGGTAGCCTGCTTTCATGGCATGACCTTCCTCTACTGGCAGGGCTGATGATCGCAGGCTCTACGCTACTGTTTTTTGTAGCAGTCGCCTGGGGACGCGTCTGGTGTGGCTTTGCCTGCCCTCAGAGTATCTGGACCTGGCTTTTTATTCGCATTGAGCAACTGACTGAAGGACGGGCAAACGAACGGGCCCGTTATGATGGTTCATTCAAAAGCGCACGTCTTTTACGCCGTCTGGCAAAACACGGCCTCTGGGTGCTGTTAGCCTTACTCACTGCGATCACTTTTACCGGATATTTCGTCCCTATACGAGAGATTGTCACCGCTGGTGCCAGTTTGCAGCTCTCGATGACCATGGTGACCTGGTTACTCATTATGACCGCGCTCACATACACTAATGCCGGCCTTGTGCGGGAGAAGATCTGTTTGCACGCCTGCCCTTATTCCCGCTTTCAGAGTGTAATGTTTGACCAGCATACCCTCTCTGTCAGTTATGATGCAGGGCGCGGTGAACCCAGAGCCCAGTACAGGAACGCGGATGAAAATAGCGGCGATTGTGTCGATTGTGGCGTCTGTGTTCAGGTATGCCCTACCGGCATTGATATTCGTGATGGTTTGCAGGCTGCCTGCATCGATTGTGCGGCCTGCATCGATGGCTGTAATAGTGTGATGGATAAGCTGCAACGGCCACGAGGCCTGATACGCTTTGCTTCAGAGCAGCAACTGAAAGGTTCGACATCACCGTTGTTGCGAATGAAGCTACTGGGTTACGGTGTCATCATGATAGGCGCTATAACGGCGGTCAGCTACGGTTTTACTGAGACCAAAAGCCTGTTAGTCGAAGTCCAGCGCGACCGCACCGAACTGTTTACCCGAATTGACCCGAACCGACTCTGTAATCAATACCGTGTCAAGGTTGAGGGCTTTTCTGACGAAATTGACATCGTCCGGGTCTCGTTATCTGAACACACCCGCTTCCAGTTGCTGGGGCCTACCGACATAGATCTCAGAGACAGTAGTTCAACCTGGCTCCCCTTTCGCATCTGTAGTACGTATGCCGACCCGGTCGGGGAAAAATTAGACTTTGTTTTCACCGCCAACGGCGTCTCAACAACGAAGGCTACCACCTTTATTACTCAGAGAATGTAGCGACTCAGGACAGACCGGCCCGCACCAGATCGAAGCACTCCATAATACGGGCAACATACTGATCTTTGGGCCGAAAGCTATTGTCAGTCTGACGTAGCATATCCTGCTCCATATGCTGGAGCATCTTATTCAGACGATAGCGGTGCAGGCCGGTTGCCGCCTGCACTGGATCGGAGATAACACCGGATAATGCTGCCCCGGCAGACAATAGGGAAAGCACTCCGGCGGTGGTCGCCAGTATCACCGCGATAGAAGGTGACGGGGGGAAAACGCTGTAATACAGATGGCCCAGGGTTTCACCCAGGAAAAAATCAGTGGCCGCAAGTTGCGAACTGATCATCGTCGCCAACACCAGCGCTATGCCAATGCCGCCAGGCGTAAACTTCTGAAAGGCAAAAGCCCCCAGCACGGTACAGGAAAGCGTATTGGTAATATCAGCAGAGGCGGTACGGGTAATTCGATACTGTGCCAGCGCCTCTTCGACGATAGGCTCTGCACGGGCATGAAACGGGGCACTTTCTATCGCCGTGTTTTCATTCTCCTGATACAGCGTGCGCAATTCTTCCGCTATAAACCAGCTCAATGAACGTTGCGGTTGATTATGTTGTAACAGATCACTGAGTACCAGTTCACTGATATGAG
>JAIBCZ010000160.1 GCA_024679645.1 Amphritea sp. | reverse complement strand
TGCCAGCTATTAGACCTGAAGCCGGAAGACAATATTCTCGAGTTGTTCTGCGGGCTGGGTAACTTCTCGCTACCCCTGGCACAGTCCGGCGCCAGCGTTACCGGTATCGAAGGCAACCTGACGATGGTTCAACAGGCTGAACTAAATGCCCGGCATAACGGTTTGGAAAACTGCCGTTTCTTTTGCGCCAACCTGGCAGAGAAACTCAGCGGTTTACAGTGGTTTAAAAGGAGCTATAACAAAGTCCTTCTTGACCCTCCCCGTTCCGGTGCAGCCACGCTTATTCCGCAGATTACCAAACAACGCCCGGAGCTTATTCTCTACATCTCTTGTAACCCGGGCTCACTGGCACGAGACAGTAAACTGCTGATGGATGAAGGCTACAAGCTGCAAGACTTTCTCGTCATGGATATGTTTCCACAGACTCACCACATAGAATCGATGGCACTGTTTGTCAGAGGCAAAAAGAAAACTCAGAAAAAGAAACTGTTTGCCGGCAAGGGCATCAGTCGCTGAGATGATTCCGACTATCAACGAAGAGGACATTCTCTTCGCCGACGCTGCAATAGTTGTCATCAATAAAGCGGCTGATCTGTTGTCGGTTCCGGGTCTCGGAGAAGAAAAACAAGATTGCGTCTGGCGCAGGGTTCAGCAGCGCTTCCCCTCCGCTAAAGTCGTTCACCGACTCGATTATGCTACCTCCGGCGTGATGGTGCTGGCCCTTACCGCTGAAAGCCACCGGCACATCAGTATCCAGTTCCAGGAGCGACAAACGGATAAAGTTTATCAGGCTGTCGTCGCTGGCCAGCCTGACACTGAGTCAGGCCTGATTGACCAGCCTCTACGCTGCGACTGGGACAACCGCCCCCTGCAGATCATCGATCACCAGCAAGGTAAATCAGCACAGACACATTGGCAGGTCATTGAATCACTGGATGATGCCACAAGACTGGAACTAAAGCCGGTTACTGGCCGTTCACATCAGTTGCGGGTACACATGCAATACCTGGGTCACCCTATATTGGGTGACCGCTTCTACGCCCCACCCGAACAGGTCGCCCGCTCTCCCCGGCTACTGCTTCATGCTCAAAGCCTGAGCTTCAGCCACCCGGTTAGCGAAGAGAGATTAAGCTTTACGGCAGCAACGCCCTTTTAATACCGGATACTGCCGTTTATTGACCCACCTGATCGACTCACCGTTTTTCAAGCCTTCGACCGTCTCTACTATCTGATCAACTATCCTTTGGCGGGCCTGAACACTCCCCCAGGCACTGTGCGGTGTAACAATCAGATTAGGAATATCATCCGCCAGCAATGGGTTACCATTTAACGGCGGCTCCTCAGTCAGCACATCGGTCGCCGCGCCAGCCAATTTACCACTACGCAGCGCGTCAGCCAGATCCTTTTCGTTAACAACACCACCCCGGGCTGCGTTGATAACAAAAGCACCGGTTTTCATCTGTGCAATTGCAGCGGCATCAATCAGGTCTTTGGTCTGTTCCGTCAGAGGGCAATGCAAACTCAAAACATCCACCTGAGGCAACAACGCCTCCATCGGTAACCGCCCCCCCACGGTATCGCCACCCGCTCTTTGAGCGATCACCACATCCATACCAAACGCACCGGCCAACTGCGCAACACCCGACCCAAGATTGCCATACCCCACAATGCCCAGCGTTTTACCCCGCAATTCCTGAATAGGGTAATCAAGCAGGCAGAACTGATTAGCGCTGGCCCACTGGCCGTCACGGGCCGCCCTGTTGTATTGAATAAGGTTAGTATGCAACGCCAGCATCAGAGTCATTACGTGCTGAGCAACCGAATCTGTACCGTAAGCCTGACAATTAGAGACACTGATACCCAGCTCGGAAGCAGCCACCAGATCAACATTATTTGTACCGGTCGCTGCAATACAAATATGTTTCAGCTTGCTGGCTGCCGCTAAGACAGCCCGGTCAAGCTGTACTTTATTAACGATCACCACCTCGGCGTTTTCAATTCTTGCAGACACCTCAGATGGCTCGGTGACAGGGTGGCCCGTGAAGTCACTGAACTGGGTCTCAAGTGCAGCCAGATTTAAGTCATTACAGTCGAGGCTTTGCAGGTCTAAAAATACGGCTTTCATAACATTCTTCCACTAGCGATGATGAGCGACGCAAAAGGCACTCAGTTCAAAAATCCAAAAAAAAGAGGCCTGCTATTCAGAAGGCCTCTTTTATTAATAATTAGACATACTCGACAAAAAATAATTCCCTGCCAACCGGTCTCTGAGATTAACTCAGTTGCAGTTCAGCATCAGAGCTGTTCTTTAATCTCCCACAAGATCTCGTCAGCAACAACCGCTGGCGCTGACAGGCTATCCTGATTCTTCACCGAGAGGAAAACACCATTAGCAGTACGGTTCATATGCAACTGATACTGGCCTGAATGTTCGTATTCTCCTGAAGACTCATTATACGCCCCATCCTGCTCTTCACCGAAGACATAGATAACCTCACCTGCAAACCAGATTTTGAAACCTTTTCCATCGGTTTTGTTAGCTTGCTCTTCGATACTGTACTGCTCTACTTTACTCTCGTCTTCTGGCTCTTCAGCCACAATCTCTTTAGAGCTATATACAGGCCCTTCAGCTTTGCTACTGTCACCAAATCCCAGCGCTTTGCCAAAAGAACCAGAGCTCAACGTTATCGCTTTACGATCAGAGTTCAGCCACTCAAAGAAACCCATTTTTTCAGTATCTTCAAATGCAGTCGATGTAGTGTACGTCATATAAATGACACCCATCTGCTGATCCCTGGTACCCACATCCAGCGAAGTATTATCAATCGCAGCATTTATCTGATTCCAGGCCTGATCCACCGGCACTGTAATTTTAAGAGCAGGCAAGCCCTTGGAATCACGCCCCATCTGCGGCCGGTTCTTTTGCTGACGCTTCATTGCCAGTAAGCTATGAGTGTTCTCATTGGTGCCGGACTTACTCAAATAACGCAACATCTCAAACATCATGTCGGTTTTATAACCCACATTTTCAGCATCATCAGACCAGTTAACCGACTGATTCTTATCGTCCCGAGGCACTCGGATATGCTGCATGGCGATAGTCGTTCGATTGAAATCATCTGCAACCGGACGTAAAGACACACGAAGCTTATCGCTAACAGCACCTTCAACATCCTGGAATGTTAGTCGCTTAATCATGCTATCGATAAAGCTAAGATCTTCACCTTCGGTATCGATCCAGGCAGTCTCCATCATCCCCTCTTTAGGAGCGGACTTCGCCAGGCTAACATTATTAAAGCGCCAGAAATCTTGTAACTGGATCCAGACATCAGCAATTGGCTCATCAACGATCAAAACCTTATCGCTGCCCTGTCGTTTCAGGTTAACCGTGTCCGTACCAGAATCAGCATAAAAGAAATCCGGGCGCGGAACAGTGAAATCACCTTTGCGCTGAGACGCAGTCTGCCCTGCGGTAGGAATGGCGAGGCGGTCCTGCGTCAATTTTGAACGAGCCTGAATCGCGGGAGGCAGTTCCAGTCGTTTGGTTGCCTCAGACTTCTCATAGTCCTGACTGCGATCGTTGATAATTCCATTCTCACCGTAGATCGGATTTGAATATGAACCACATCCGGCAACACTCAACACTGCAGCTGCCAAAGGCAGCAAAGTGATTATTCTCATTATGCTCGTCCGTTAGTTTCAGATAATTTCGCAGGCTTTTAACGCATCACGTACCTGAGAGTGGTACTGCTCTGCAAGAACAGTCAGCGGCAAGCGAATGCCCTGCCCCATCATTCCCATCTCTGCCATTGCCCATTTCACCGGAATCGGATTGGCCTCGACAAACATAGCATTATGCAGTGATAGCAAAGAGGTCTGGATAGCCCGGGCAGCTTCAGCTTCACCGGCGATCGCCAGGCGACATAGTTCGCCCATCTGAGCCGGCGCAACGTTAGCGGTTACTGAGATATTGCCATCCCCGCCCAGCAACATCAGTTCAACAGCCGTCCCGTCATCACCCGAGTAGATAGCAAACTCTTTTGGTGCCGCTTCGATAAGCTCCTTAGCCCGCACCAGATCGCCAGTTGCCTCCTTAATACCAACAATGTTTGGCACAGAGGCCAGACGTAACACTGTTTCAGGCAACATATCGCAAGCGGTCCGCCCAGGAACGTTGTATAGAATCTGCGGGATATCAACGGCTTCAGCAATGGCTTTAAAATGCTGATACAAACCTTCCTGAGTTGGCTTGTTGTAATATGGCGTCACCAGCAGACAGGCATCAACACCCACTTCTTTGGCTGCAGCCGTCAGCTCAATCGCTTCCCGGGTAGAGTTTGCGCCGGTACCAGCAATTACTGGGATAGCACCACTCACACGTTCCACAACTCGTTTGATAACCTGGCAATGCTCATCACAGTTCAGCGTTGCGGATTCGCCGGTAGTACCGACGGCGACTATTGAATCCGTGCCCTTTTCCAGATGAAAATCTACCACTTTATCCAGCGCGTCCCAGTCGACTTCGCCGTTTGATGTCATCGGGGTAACAAGAGCAACAATGCTGCCAGTAATCATCATGGTCTCCATAAAGAGGTGTACAGTTTGGCCTATGGTACTTGCCAGCGTTTACCGGCTCAACCCATTTCAGCTCAATAAGTTAGTGCAGTCTGAATATTAAAAAAACCGAGCACTAAAGGGCTGCCAAAACTGTTTAATCTGTTATCGTATAAAAAGCGTATCATTCTAACTGATCTCGGTCAGATAAGCGTAGTTTTTAAGACAGATTTTTTAAGGATATAGCATGAGCCAGCCAATTATTGATCAAGCAGTAACCGACTTCACCGCTGCGGCCACCAGTGAAACCTCTGTAACCTTGTCTGAACTGAAAGGTTCTAACATTGTTATCTATTTCTACCCTAAAGACAGCACCCCCGGCTGCACCACGGAAGGACAGGATTTTCGCGATCTGTTTAAGCAGTTTCAGGACGCCAATACAATCATTTTTGGTGTCTCCCGCGACGGCATGCGAGCCCATGAAAACTTCAAGGCCAAGCAGTCTTTTCCGTTCGAGTTGATAAGTGACCCGGAAGAGACATTGTGCAAACTGTTCGATGTTATCAAGCTAAAAAAGCTCTATGGAAAAGAACATATGGGCATTGAGCGCAGCACTTTCCTGATAGACAAAGACGGTTTACTTAAAAAAGAGTGGCGCAAAGTAAAGGTGAAAGGACATGTTGCTGAAGTACTGGAGGCGGTTCAGTCACTATAAACCGTAACTAACGCTATAAAAAAAGCCGGCTTTCGCCGGCTTTTTTGGGCTAATCCGTTTCGGGCCCTGCCTGAATAAACGAATGACTTTTAGGCCAGGCATTTAAGATAGCCTTTATCAGTGTCGCCAGAGGGATGGCAAAGAATACTCCCCAGAAT
>JAIBCZ010000084.1 GCA_024679645.1 Amphritea sp. | reverse complement strand
TCTTCAACGGGGTGACGACTAATCATCTCAACCAGCAGGTCTTTCTGCAGATCAAGCTTATTGGAATGATAAATCTGAAACATTCAGCCAGCCCTGTGTAATCCTTTGATTTTACTGACTGTAAGAATACCTGATGCGGCTACAGGATGTACCGGTTTTATCGCTTATGCGAAAAGATCATTCGATTCAACGGATACACCACTTTGCTCTGTGATAGGAGGTTCGATGCAACCCGCGGCTGAATCGACAAAATCAGAACCGGATTGTTCAGAAGTGGCCAGCTGCCATTCCTGTTCAGCAGATTCGATTTTAACCACCCCCTCAAATCGATTACACAGATAGCTAACGGCGGTATCAAAATCTTCGATATCGCACAGCATAACTCCA
This sequence comes from Amphritea sp., assembly GCA_024679645.1. GTDB lineage: Bacteria > Pseudomonadota > Gammaproteobacteria > Pseudomonadales > Balneatricaceae > Amphritea. The sequence goes on along the minus strand of JAIBCZ010000084.1, from coordinate 8,447 downwards.
CCACGGTCAGTATCAGTCGTAAACAGGTAACTCTTCATTAACACATTCCATCATCGATATATAAGCAGCATTGCACACTAGTTTGCAACGTTTCACAAGCCTTTCGCGCTACACAGAACAACTGTATCGAGTATCGCGGAATTATTTGATACAGAGCCAGTAAAAATATTGATATAAGCTAATAACAATATATTTTCTTGACGAATTCAGAATCCCGGCCAATACTGAAATTCCCTGTTAAAGAAGAAGCGCTTGCCGACAGCAAACGCAGTGTTTTAAAAGGCTCATATTTAAGATTGACTTAAGGTTGACTTCTAAAACAGGTCTCCCCAGTAACGTAGTATTATTAAGTAGTATTCATCAACAATTAATGAGCCACCGGCGCAAGTCGGTGGCCTTTTTTTTCCTGTATTTACAGGCTTCTCAGATGCTGATTTACCGGCTTTCGGTAACACAGAATAACCACAACCGCCCAGATAACGACAGGGATCATCAGCGTATTTAGCATCTGCCACCCTAAGCTCGACTCAAGCCAACCGGAACTGAACGCCGATACTGTGACCATACCAAATACCAGAAACTCATTGGCTGCCTGGCTTTTTGCTTTTTCCTCGGTTCGATAGGCAGACGTGACCAACTGAGTGGCACTGATGAACATAAAATTCCAACCAACACCCAGCAAAGCTAAAGCCGCCCAGAAATGCCACTGACTAACGCCATGCAGGTTGAGGAATATACACACCAGCATAAGTAATGCACCTAAAATCATCATAGGCAGCAAACCAAAACGCCGTATCAAAATCGGCGTCACAAATGAAGGCAAAAACATACCTAAAACATGCCACTCAATAACCCAGGCAGCGGTACTGAAATCAAAACCACAACGGGCCATCGCCACCGGGGTGACCGTCATGATCAGATTCATGACGGCATAACTGATCATGCCCACTGTAGCAGCGACGATAAAGACCGGCTGCAAAACGATATCCAGTATTGGCCGGGTATTTTTTTGCTGGTCACTACTTATTTGTTGCGGCGCTATGCGGATAAAAGAGAGTAAAACCAGCGCGATGACATAAAGAACCGCCAAACCAACAAATGCACCCGTAAAAACACTATCATCCAGCCAGTCCCGACTACTGATTGCAAGGTTCGGCCCGAGCACAGCAGCGATTACACCTCCCGCCATCACCATGGAGATCGCCCGGCTTTTTTGCTCGTCCGGACAAGCCTCTACTGCCGCAAAGCGGTACAAGGTACCAAACCCAATACCAATACCCAGCAGAAAAGTACCCAGACAGAAGGTAAAAAACTGTGACTGCTGGAGAGCAAAAATACAACAAAGGGCGCCGACTATGCCGACGGAATTACCGAGATAGAAGCCATTTTTTCTGCCAATACGCGCCATCACCAGGGAAGCTGGGATAGTCGCACACATAAGTCCAACAAACTGCATCGCCACTGGCAACGTAATTAACCCTGGAGATGGCGATAACTGCTGACCAATCAGCGCATTGACCGAGATAAGCAGTACGTTTCCGGTTGTCAGTAAAGCCTGACATAGCGATAACAAGATCACATTACGATTCATATAAATTCCATCTATATCGTCGTTATTAGATTAACGTGCCATTCTGTTCAGACGTCGCCCTGCAATACCGACTTATCAATGTAGATTCCACCATCTGCATCTAAAACACCGCATTGCGATAGCAGGTGACGGACTCCATTATGCTTTAGGGCAGGTTCAATCGGATCAAATATACGCCCCACAAAGGGCAATGATTCAAGCCGGCTTCTTTTCCAGCGACAGTCATCTGATGCCACCCAACTGACACCGCTTAAACTCAGATTAAGATTATCCAGATAAGCTTTCGCATCTCCGTTCATCCACAGCGCGGAGGCATCCAGATGCAGGTATGCATCAGCATTGTATTCCAGGTATTGGTGCCAATAATCGAAATAGGTATCACAACGATTACCGAGCAAACTTTTAAAGCGTTCTGCCGCATCTTGATAGCGTTCTAGCGCATCGAACTTCGAGCAGATTAACGTGATGTATTCACAGGTTTGTTCGCCCTCATAACTGTACACTTTTTGTAACTGCAGATCGCTTTCACGAAACAGCAGCAGCCAGCACAACGGCAACTGATAGTCAGAGCTGGCCAGCAGCTTATGATCCCCCGCACTATTAATACTGGAAGGTAATTCTTTATGGCTATGAAGACTCGTTCGTTGAAACATAAAAATCCCTGAAACACTAAGCCCGCATCACTCTGCCTGCAAAATGTTAAGATTACTATCTGGTATTTGGTGCTGACAATCTGAAAACAGAAACGATTAATAGATAGGTTTTATCGAAGCGTGGCTCAAACCCGAATTACGCAGCTGCAGCAATTAACATTATATCGGCTTAATAACTAAAAGCATCTCATTCTCAATCGCAGCGGAAGAAAGTGCTAACTATCCCACTAAACTAGTCGGATAGCGCTTCGATCTGTAGCCGATCCTGCGAACCAATACGAATAATTTGTCCCTGCACTGTGGTAAAGCTGCGCTCATTCAATTCAGATTTATACACTTGGTACAGTTGCGGCTTTTCCGCTCCGGGAGAGATCAGAGTAACCTGAAGCGTCTGATGTCCATCGACCCAGTGGTAAACAACATAACCCAATGTCCCGGCAAGAGACACCAGTATAAGGACGATCGCAATAAGCCGAAAAGGTGTATCTGAAGTCTGAATAACATCAACAGGTTTTACGCGCGACTGAGCAACAACGCTTCTACGCTTCAGATAGAAATAGGCGGCTAGTATAACCAGCAATGTCAGGACTATTTTAGTTACCATACACCGTTCAACCCCATCCCTTTTAAAAGGCCATTGTCCATAGCCCCGTTAAAACTGCAACAGAAGAACGGTAAAAGTTAGTGCTAATGAATAAATACAGCACAATTCAGAAAATTACCGCCTCCCTCCTGAGCCATATGACTTTAATCACCTGCTCTGGGGATTGCATTAGCAAAACTAAAAATTAATACTTCGCACTGCAACAAAAACCTGTTTTACTACGGGTTATTAACAGTGTAAATCGAAGCAGATTGCCACCTGCGTTATGGCAACTCTTCGATCTCAGTTTCTGTCATCTTTTGAGTCCAGCGATTACAACCGCTAGGCTTATAGCAACACCCTGATAAAAGAGGAATTAAAAATGGATGAACTGCACGGGTACTACCTGGAAGACTTAGAAGTAGGCATGAGCGCCTCATATGCCAAAACAATCTCTGAATCCGATGTCTATATGTTTGCTGGCATCTCCGGGGACAACAACCCTATCCATATTAACAGTGAATATGCAGCCACCACGCCATTCAAGAACCGCATTGTTCACGGTATGTTTTCTGCGGCTCTGATCTCTACTGTCGCAGGCACTCGCTTACCAGGACCTGGTGCTATCTATATTGACCAGTCAATTAAATTCAAAGCACCTGTATACATTGGTGATACTGCCAAAGCGACCGGTACTATTGAAGAGATTGATACGAAGCGTCGTCGGGTTAAGATGCGTACCGATGTACACGTTGGAGAGAAGCTTGTGGCTACTGGCTACGGGATCTACATGGTTGATAAGCGCGAAGCATAACCAACTCTCTTCGAAAAAAAGCCTGCAGATTGCAGGCTTTTTCGTTATACCTTTCGGCACTACTTATCCATTGTTAGCAGAGAAATCCAGCATCCGCTGAAGCGGCCGACGGGCATCATCAATCAACGACTCATCAACAAGAATCTCACCTGTACCCTCTTCCAGCGCCTGAAGCACATTCTCAAGACCATTCATGGCCATCCAGGGACAGTGAGCACAACTCCTGCAAGTCGCCCCAGAACCACCGGTAGGTGCCTCAATAAACTCTTTATCCGGCGCCGCCTGGCGCATCTTATAAAAGATGGCCCGGTCTGTAGCAACAATAAACTGCTTATTAGGCAGATCGCGTGCGGCATTAATAATCTGCGTTGTTGAGCCAACCATATCCGCCAATTCAACAACAGGATCAGGTGATTCCGGATGTACCAGTACGGCAGCATCAGGATATACCTTCTTCAGATCAAGCAAACGCTGTGCTTTAAACTCATCATGCACAATACAAGCGGCATCCCACATGAGCATCTCGATACCGGTCTGCTTCTGTACATAGGCACCCAGGTGCTTGTCCGGTGCCCAGATAATCTTTTTACCCTGATCGGCCAGGTGCTCAACAACTTTCAGCGCTATTCCGGATGTCACTACCCAGTCTGCTCGGGCTTTAACCGCAGCAGAGGTGTTGGCATAAACGACTACTTCATGATCAGGATGGGCATCGCAAAACGCGGTAAACTCTTCTGCCGGACAACCTATATCCAGCGAACAGTTCGCTTCCAGTGTCGGCATAAGCACCCGTTTTTCGGGATTCAGTATTTTGGCTGTTTCACCCATAAACTTTACGCCAGCGACAATCAGCGTTTTAGCTGGATGAGTATTACCAAAGCGGGCCATCTCAAGAGAGTCAGAGACACAACCGCCGGTCTCATCCGCCAGTTCCTGAAGAATCTGGTCGGTATAATAGTGCGCGACCAGACAGGCATCTTTCTCTTTCAAAAGTTGCTTGATACGGTTCTTGTATTCATCCTGCTGCAGTGTATTCAGCTCACCGGGAAGGTGCTCTCTCGCAAAATACTCCTGAACCAGAATACGATCTGACAGCTCTTCTTTATTCAACATCAATAAATATTCTTAATTGGGTAATGAAACAGTAACGGGTTTGAAACGGATAGATATTATACCATCACTGCTTCACAGGAAATGTTAATTCTATACAAAGAGGATCAAGCAGCAGCAAAAAGGAGCGATTAATCAGCTCCTCTCGCCTGAATAGATGAAGCAGCCCTGCATTACGCCTCTGGCATGTAAGGTGTTGGATCAGCAACGCCTGCATCTTCGAAGCCTTTTGCCCTCAGCCTGCAGCTATCACAGACGCCACACGCCCGGCCTTCATCATCCGCCTGATAACAGGAAACCGTCAGGCCATAGTTTACCCCCAGCCGGGTTCCTTCACGAATGATCTCAGCTTTGGTCAGATCGATTAACGGCGTTTCAATACTCAATCGCTCGCCTTCAACACCGGTCTTGGTGGCTAAGTTGGCCATATGCTCAAATGCCGCAATATATTCCGGCCGGCAATCAGGGTAGCCCGAGTAATCGACGGCGTTCACACCGATAACGATATATTGAGCATGCAGCACTTCAGCCCAAGCTAACGCCAGGGACATAAAAACCGTATTCCGGGCAGGTACGTACGTCACCGGAATCCCTTCTTCCTCATGATCAGGAACATCAATACTGCTATCCGTCAGCGCAGAGCCACCAAAGTCTTCCAGATTAAGACGTACAATGCGATGCTCTTTTACCTTTAAATCTGCAGCGATTTTCTTCGCTGCCTCAAGCTCTGTCTGTGAACGCTGACCATAGTCGAAGCTCAGCACATAGCAATTAAAACCGCGTTCGGAAGCCATCGCCAGCGCAGTGGCTGAATCAAGACCGCCAGATAACAATACGACAGCATTGTCGGAGGGAGTACTCATGTGTAAAACCTTAAGGATTATTCAGTTGTTATCGTTTTAAATAGTCACGTGCCAGATTGGCAGCCGAACTCTCAGGATAACGGGTGACGGTGTCTTTAAACATCGCATCAGCTTTCGTCTGATCCCCCATTTGATGGTAGATCACGCCTAACTTATAGGAAGCGTCAGCAGCTTTACGATGCTGAGGAAACATTTGCTGCACCTTCTCAAAAGCCACTTTTGCAGGTTCAAGCTTCTGCTCAGCAAGGTTAACCTCACCCACCCAATAATAGGCATTCGGAAGGCGAACACTGTCTGGGTAAAGCTCAATAAACTTATCAAATTCAGCTAAAGCCGCAGGAAAGTTTTTCTGTCTTACGAGTGAAAACGCCTGCTGATATGCCTGTGCATCAGTCGGAGTGCTATCGGCCGCAGGAAGAGAAGCAGACAAGCCTGCTGACGCACCACTATTCACCGAACCACCCAAGACGGGCTGAGATAAAGATGATGATGAGCCATTTGCTGGCTGGTTTTGTCCGGCTGCTATCCGACGATCAAGATCACGGTACCGATCTCTCTGCTGCTGCTCCATCTGTTTAATCTGATATTGCTGCTGCTCGACCATACCGCGAAGCGCCCTCACCTCATCCTGCAGTTGCTGCAACAACATCATATCATTGCCACTGCCGTGTAACGGACCGGAGGAGTTATTGATGGACGAACGATTAGCCGAGCTATCGTCTATCTGCAATTCAATAACGGGGACGGGATCTGCTGCATAAGCACTGGCGCTCGAAAGCACCAGTACCGCTGCAAGACTACATGTTTTTCGCATAAACACTATTAACCAAAGGGTGCTTAGTATTTAAGTTCAACACGACGATTCTGAGCCCATGAACTATCGTTATGGCCCATTACCGCTGGTTTTTCTTCGCCAAAGCTAACCAGTTCAATCTGGCTGCTAGAAACACCATTAACTGTCAGTACGCGAGCAACTGCCTGTGCACGACGCTCACCCAGAGCGATATTGTACTCACGGGTTCCACGCTCATCAGCGTGACCTTCCAGAACCACACTTGCGGACGGGTTGGCAACCAGATACTTCGCATGTCCACGCAGAGCTACAACGGCTTCTGACTTCACCTGTGACGTATCAAAGTCAAAGTAGAAGACTGTCGCCAGATTCTTAATATCTTCCATAGAAGTACCAGACATCGAAGAACCAGAAGTCGCTTCAGTAGTAGTCGCCGCAGAGTCGCCGCCCATGCTACCTGTATCTGAAGTATTTGTAGTACTACAACCTGCAGCCCAAACGACAGTCAGGGCCAAAGCAGTGGCCTTGCCAATATTCATAGCACGCATCGAAAACTCCTAATATGTTTATCCAATTTAATACAAACAGAACCTTAATCCTGCTTAAAGTAAAGCTTGCTCGGCCTGATTGCAAGAGCCGCGGGACAATCGAAGTACATTTCTAACTATTTGATTTAGCTTTGTACCTTTGAGCAGTCACCTTGTCCCTCAGAGCAGTCACTACTCAAAAAATCACACTCTTTCCCGTTACTGGAATGGCGACCAGGCCGGTTCACGAACATCCCCCTTAGTAGAAGGTAAACGGAATTTAACCCGCCCATCAAGTGATACGGCTGACAACACACCACGCACGCCTTCCTGAGTTGCATACAGAATAATACTACCGTTGGGAGCGATAGTTGGAGACTCATCCATAAAGGTTTCGGTCAGCAGATCCAGCCGTCCACTTCGAAGATCCTGAACCGCAATATGAAATGAACCATTATTCTGATGCACCATGGCCAGAAAACGACCATCCTGAGTCAGCCGCCCCCGGGCATTATACTGCCCTTCAAAAGTTAGACGGGTAACATCACGGCTAGGCAGATAAATTGAATAGATCTGCGGTTGCCCACCGCGGTCTGAAGTAAAGATTAACGACTGACCATCCGGTGACCAGGAAGGTTCCGTATCAATACCGAAGTGATGGGTGACACGATTAAGGCGTCGCTGTTGCAGATCGAGAATATAAACTTCCGGATTTCCATCCTTAGATAACACCAGCGCCAACTTTTTCCCATCAGGTGACCAGGCTGGAGCGCCATTAAGCCCTCTGAACGACTGTACTTTCTCACGCTTACCTGTCGCTAAATATTGAATATAGACAGCTGGTCGACCCGACTCAAACGATACATACGCCAACTTACTGCCATCCTTTGACCAGGCGGGAGACATAATCGGCTCTTTTGACTCCAGAATAGTCCGTGGGTTATGACCATCGGCATCAGCAAGCATCAGACGATAACGATAAGCTTTAGGCCGCGGTTGCTCAGCGGTCACATAGACGATACGTGTAGAAAAAGCCCCCCGCACACCGGTAAGCGCCTCAAAGACTTTGTCACTGATATAGTGCCCAACCGCTCTAAGGTTTGTTCGATTAGCCTTAACTACTTCGCCGAGAATGCGTTCCTCTTTGAGGATGTCATACAATTCAAATGCGACACTTAGCTGTCCGCCGGCCTCACTCACCCGGCCGATGACGATGAAGTCACTGCCACTTATCCGCCAGTCACGAAAATACAGGGAGTTTCTGTCAGACGGAAAGCTCAGCATATTGTCCCTTGGCATCAGCTTAAACATACCGCTCCGGTACAGATCATCACTGATAACCTGGGCGACATCCTCCGGCAGGGCCTGAGCCCCACTCCAGGCGAAAGGAACAACAGCAACCGGAGTTGGTTCATCCACACCCTGAGTAATTTCTATGGTGAGTTCGGCCCGTACCAGCAGGCTAAATAAACATAAAAAGATAAACATAACACTACGTTGCATCACTGATCAC
>JAIBCZ010000044.1 GCA_024679645.1 Amphritea sp. | reverse complement strand
CGAGCAAGGTGTAAACAAGTCCCTTACACTTCAGAGACGCACCTCGATGCCCCGCTCTTTCATATACTGCTTAGCTTCCGGAATACTGTATTCGTTAAAGTGGAAGATCGAAGCGGCCAATACTGCGTCTGCCTTGCCTTCGATACAACCCTCAACCAGATGATCCAGATTACCCACACCACCGGATGCGATAATAGGCACATTGACCGCATCACTGATCGCCCGGGTAACCCCCAGGTCATAACCGTTCTTAACGCCATCCTGATCCATTGAGGTCAGCAAAATTTCTCCGGCACCCAGTTCAACCATCTTCTTCGCCCACTCAACGGCATCGATCCCCGTCGGCTTTCGGCCACCGTGGGTGAAGATCTCCCATTTATCAGTTTCGCCCGGCGCTGAGACTTTCTTGGCATCAATTGCGACCACGATGCACTGGGAACCAAACTTTTCTGCCGCTTCACGAACAAAGTCTGGATTAAAGACCGCCGCACTATTGATAGATACTTTGTCCGCACCGGCATTCAACATAGTACGAATATCATCCACCGTACGGATACCACCACCGACGGTCAGTGGGATAAACACCTGTGATGCCATCCGCTCGACCGTGTGTACCATGGTATCCCGGCCCTCATGGGTCGCGGTGATATCAAGGAAGGTAATCTCATCAGCACCCTGCTCATCATAGCGCTTAGCCACTTCTACCGGGTCCCCTGCATCGCGAATATCGAGGAACTGAACCCCTTTAACAACGCGGCCGTTTTCTACATCCAGACAGGGAATAATGCGTTTTGCCAGAGCCATGGTATTACCTATAAAACTGATATGAATATTATAACTTGGATTGAGCTGAATTGAGTCGGCAGATCAGACCTTGCCATCCCAGTTAAGGAAGTTCTTCAGCAGCTGTAACCCAACGGTATGACTTTTTTCCGGATGGAACTGAGTCGCAAAGACATTATCCCGGGCAATAGCCACATCGAAATCAACACCGTAGTGACAGTTACCAGCCACCAGCGGTTTATCCACAGCATCCACATAATAACTGTGCACAAAATAGAAACGGCTACCGTCTTCAATACCTTCCCATAGAGGATGATCGAAAGTTTGATGCACTTCGTTCCAGCCCATGTGGGGCACTTTCAAACGTTCGCCACCGGGCTCTTTTAACTCGTCGCCAAAGTAACGCACCGTACCATCAAAATGACCTAAACAATCGACACCACTGTTCTCTTCAGAAAGCTGCATCAATGCCTGATAACCGACACAGATCCCCAAAAATGGTTTGCCGGAAGCGATCGCTTCAGCCACCTCTTTATCGACACCCTGACGACGAATCTCCGCCATACAATCCCGAATAGCGCCAACACCGGGCAATAAAACCCGGTCAGCATTACGAACTTTTTCAGGATCGTTAGTCACCAGTACTTCAACGCCGGGCATAACATGCTCCAGCGCCTTAGCAACCGAGTGCAGATTGCCCATACCGTAATCGATTACTGCAACACTGCTCATTTACAGTGATCCCTTAGTCGACGGCATCTGATCAGCAGCCCGCTGATCGATCGTCAGAGCACCACGCACTGCCCGACCAAATGCTTTAAAAATGGTTTCAGCCTGATGGTGTGCATTAAAGCCTTTCAGGTTATCGATGTGTAACGTCACGCCGGCATGATTCACAAAGCCCTGGAAAAACTCCCAGAACAGCTGTGTATCAAAACGACCGATGCTGGCACGGGTGAACTCTACGTTCATATCCAGCCCCGGACGGCCGGAAAAGTCGATGACAACACGCGACAATGCTTCATCCAACGGACAATAAGCGTGGCCGTACCGAAGAATACCTTTCTTATCACCAACCGCCTGAGCAAACGCCTGGCCCAGGGTAATGCCGATATCTTCAACGGTATGATGATCATCGATGTGATTGTCACCCTTGGCAACGATATCCAGATCAATCAGGCCGTGGCGGGCGATCTGATCCAGCATGTGCTCAAGAAAAGGAACGCCGGTATCAGCATTCAGTTTACCGCTGCCATCCAGATTCACAGATACAGTGATCTTGGTTTCCAGGGTATTACGGGTAACGGTGGCTTTCCGTTCAGCCATGCTCTTCTCCGCGATGGTTATATTAGTCAAACAAAGCAGGCATTATACATTCAATACAGCCCTAAGGCATGCTCTGAAACTCTTCCCAACTCACTGATTTCATTTGCGGTTAATCTTTGGTCTGTAAAATCGTTCTGCTACTATGCTGTTAATACTCTTTTTTACTAAAGCTGTTTTACCAACAGATGTGTTTTACTGGCTAGTACTCTGGATAAACAGATAGCCTCAGGAGAATTCATGAAAACGCTGTTAAAGATTTTTGGTGGTCTGGTCGCCCTGCTACTCATCGTCGTTGTTGCAGGCGGGGTACTGCTGGGCATGTTCTTCGACCCAAACGAATATAAACCGGAAATCCAAAAAATGGCGCTTGAAGAAGGCGGTATACAACTGGAGATCAATGGCGACCTGGGCTGGTCTGTCTTCCCTTGGCTGGGTATCGAAATCAATCAGATTAAAGTGAATTATCCCGGTAAACCACAACTGGCGGAACTGAACCAGGCACAGGTTTCCGTTGAGCTACCCGCTCTGCTGTCCGGCAATGTAAAGATGAGCAGCGTTCTTTTAGATGGCCTGACCCTGAACCTGGAAAAGAGCCAGGACGGCAGTACCAACTGGGCAGTATCCGGTGCCGGTAAGAAAAGCTCAGGCAAAATTGAACATGATACACCCAGCACCGCTGAAGCAAGCGGTGGCGCGGCTATCGCACTAGACATTGAAAGCATCGCCATCACCAACGGTAATATCAGTTACAGCGATGCGGGCACCGGTAGCAAAGTCCTGTTGAAAAACTTCACTATGACCTCCGGTAAAGTCACCACCGGTGAACTCTTCCCGGCAGAACTGAGTTTCCAGGCAGAACAATATCTGACAGAACAGCTTCAAATGACCGTCGACGCAGCCCTTTCTGCAGAATTATTCCTCGATCTGGAAAATCAGCAATACCAGATCAAAGGCCTGGAAAGCACCCTTGGCCTGACCGGCGTACCGTTCAACGGAAAAACTGTCGAGGTAAAACTAAATACCGACATTGAAAGCGATCTGAATACCGAAACGGCAAGCCTGAAAGGGATGAGTCTAAACGCAGCCAACCTGGCCGCCAGCGGTGATGTTAGTGTTTCAAGTTTCAGCAAACCGGTGATTACCGGTAACCTGAAAGTCAGCCAGTTCAGCCTGCAAGAGCTTCTGGTGGCTCTAGGCCAGCCAGCGATTGAAACCACCGATAGCAATGTACTGAAAGCGATCAGTTTCGATGCCGAACTTGGCGGAGCGCCTAACACGCTCGGTCTGAACAAGATGAACCTGACACTGGATGACACGCAATTCAACGGTAACTTCGCCATGAACCTGGCAAACGGCTCTATCGCCTTCAATTTGCAGGGCGACAAACTCAATGCCGACCGTTACCTGCCGCCGGCTGCAGAGCAACCAGCAGACACCGCCTCTTCCGGTAGTTCAGCCAAACCCACCGGCTACTCTAAAGAGCCTGTGATTCCGGTAGAGATGCTTAAAGGGTTAGAAATGGACGTTGACCTGGGGCTGACCACGCTGTTGATTAACGGCCTCACCCTGAGCAACCTTGAACTGGCCACCAGCGCCCATGGTGGGCTGGTGAACATGAGTAAGATCAACGCAGACATGTACAGTGGTAAGCTTCGAAATTCAGTCGTTGTCGATGTACGAAAGTCACCAACGAAACTCACTGTTAAGAAAAACATCAGCGGTATTCAGATCGGTGATTTGCTGCAGGATATGGCTGATGTTGACCGCCTGACCGGTACTTTCAATACTCAGTCAAATATCACCGCCCGGGGCGAATCAGTGCATGCGATCATAAACAGCCTTAACGGTAACGCTAAAGTCACTATGCCAAACGGTGAGATCAAAGGGATCGATATCGCCCAGACTATCTGTCAGGGCTTTAATAACGTCGCTTCATTAACCAGTACCGCCGATCAGGTTGACCGCTCTACTCCCTTTGCTGACCTGAGCAGTAATTTCAAGTTCACCAACGGCGTAGTCAGTAACCAGGATCTGCTTACCAAACTGGACGCCATCAGCCTCCGCGGTAAAGGTAAAGTAAGCCTGCCGGCGCAAAATCTGGATTACCGTCTTGGCCTGACCATCGAGGAAAATCTGTTTAAGAAAACCTGCGCTGTCAATAATAACCTGGAAGGGGTTGAGTGGCCGGTTAACTGTAAAGGCAGCTTCGATACCGAACCGGCTAAGCTCTGTCGTCCGGATGCCAGCGTACTGAAAGAACTGATCAAGCAGAAAGCCAAGAAGAAAATCGAAGGCGCGCTCATGGAAAAACTGGGTGGCGATAGTGGCAGCAAAACCGAAGGGGCCAAAAAACTGCTTAAACGACTGTTCGGTAACTAATGACAGCTGCACAGTTCTCCCAAGCCGTGCTGGTCTGGTTTGATCAGCACGGCCGTCACGACCTGCCCTGGCAGGCAAACAAAACCGCCTACTTCACCTGGCTCTCTGAGATCATGCTACAGCAGACTCAGGTCGCCACAGTGATCCCCTATTTTGAACGCTTCCGGGAGCAGTTTCCCACGGTTGAAGCACTTGCGGCAGCCGATCAGGACGAAGTACTGCATCTCTGGACCGGGCTGGGCTACTACGCCCGAGCCCGTAATCTGCATAAAACAGCCAAGATTATTAGCCAGGACTTTGCTGGCCAGTTTCCCGAGACGGTTGAAGGGCTGGAACAGCTTCCCGGTATTGGTCGCTCTACCGCCGGTGCAATTCTGTCGATCTCTACCGGTAAACGGGCGGCGATTCTCGATGGCAATGTTAAGCGGGTATTAGCACGTTACTATGCGATCACAGGCTGGCCCGGCACCACTGAAAACATTAAACAGCTGTGGCGTTACGCCGAACAAAACACCCCGACTGAGCGAGTAGCTGATTATACTCAGGCGATGATGGACATGGGCGCGACGCTCTGTACCCGCAGTAAGCCAGCCTGCCTGCTCTGCCCTCTGCAAAAAGGCTGTCAGGCGTATATGCAAGGCCGGGCAAATGAACTTCCAGAGTCTAAACCGAAGAAAGCCATACCGGTTAAACAGACACTTATGCTGCTCATTCGCAATGAGGAGGGACAGGTCCTGCTGCGCCAGCGCCCGCCAACAGGAATTTGGGGCGGCCTGTGGAGCCTGCCGGAAACCTCTGACCTGCGCGATGCTGCACAGGAAACAGGCCTGCCAATCGATCCTGACAGCGCCACAGCGTTAGAGCCGGTAAGACACACCTTCAGCCACTTCCATCTGGACATCACCCCGGTAAAAGTCTCCCTGTCAGAGAAAGCACAGAGTAAAGACCTTACAAATCATGTCATGGAACAGCCCGCCACTCTCTGGTATAACTTGCACCAACCTCAGAAGGTCGGCCTGGCCGCCCCCGTGAAAAAATTACTGGGCAAACTTAAGAGCTAAGCTTCAAACTAAGAAAGCAGCATTAGGCAACGCTCAGAACAACGTTGGAGAAGAAGATGACTCGCACCGTAATGTGCCGCAAGTACAAAGAGGAACTGGAAGGACTGGCACACCCTCCTTATCCAGGCGAAAAAGGCCAGCAGGTATATGATACCATTTCGAAAAAAGCCTGGACCGAGTGGACCAATCACCAAACCATGCTGATCAACGAAAAACACCTAAGCATGATGGACCCGTCTACCCGTGAATTCCTGCAGCAAGAGATGCAAAAATTCATGGATGGTGAAGACTACGAGAAAGCAGAAGGCTACGTGCCACCGTCAAAATAAGCGATTAACCTCACATCAGAGAAATAAAATCGATTAAATTCAGTATGCTTATTGACACCGAAGCCTGAAATCAGTTTAATACGCACCTCTTGTTTGCCCGGATAGCTCAGTCGGTAGAGCAGAGGATTGAAAATCCTCGTGTCGGTGGTTCGATTCCGCCTCCGGGCACCACTACTTTAAAGCCTTGCGATCATACGCAGGGCTTTTTTGTTTCTGGCTTGTGCCAAAACTGTGCCTTCAACGTGACCCGCCGCCTTTTTCAAATGCTCGCTCGCAAAATGCGCATAGCGTAAAACCATCTCAAACGACGACCACCCCCCCTAATTCCATCAACTCATACAAGCTTGTTCCGTTCTGTACGTGCCAAGACGCCCAAGTATGTCGCAGGTCATGCCAGCGAAAGTCTGAGATTCCAGCCCGTTTCAATGCGTTTTGCCACGCTTTGGTCGACGTCCGATCCACTGGTTTATCCTGATAGGTAAAACAGTACTCGGTGTGCTGTCCCTTTTGTTGAACAAGAATAGAACGGGCATCCTCATTCAAAGGCACAGCAATCGCCTTGCGTGATTTCGACTGGTCGGCGTGAATCCATGCCATACCTCGGCCGATATCGACCTGATCCCAACGCAGATAGCTCACATTCCGCTGTCGCAGTCCGGTGGCTAAACTAAACGCCGCCATCGCTTTCAGATGGGGAGGCAATTCGTTTAACAACCGTTGAGCTTCTGATTGGGTCAGCCAACGCACACGTTTTTGTGGCTCTCGATACAGACGAAAGCGCGGTACCTTTTCGATCCAGTCCCACTCATCCCGCGCCATCCTGAGAATGGCACGAATCAGAGCCATATACCGATTCGCTGTCGACGGACTGGCTTCATCCCGTTTTAATCGAGCAATGGAATCAATCAGGTTCCGATCGATCTCATCTAAGAACTTAGGGCTTAGATGGGGATGCAGCCACTTCAGTTTGCCCACATCTTTCTGGTGATCCGCTTTATCTACTGTATCTGCAAGCCATCGAACAACCGCTTCCTGCCATGTTCGCCGGGGTTTCTCCCCCAGTTTGTGAATACGCCAATGCTCAAACTTGAGCTGATCGTGGTACTCCTGTGCTAGCGTCTTGTCTTGAGTCCCAGCAGAGCAGCGTATTCTTTCTCCGCCGGGCGTCGTGAAGCTAACCCACCACGTGTTTCCGCGTTTATATAGTGACATTGTGAAGTCTCCTCTTCACAACCACTTAGCGGCGCTTGCCCACGAACAGCATAGAGGGCATTGAGGTACGCGACAAGGTCGGTTTCTAGAAACACCCACTTGCGGCCCGGCTTGGCCGCTTTGATCTTGCCTGTGCGGGCTAGTTGGCCGAGAGCGGCTACCGACATATGCAGGAAGGTCGCTGCTGCTGAAATATCGAGCGTATCCATTCATATGTCCTCCTTGAGCTCGCCAGTGGCAGGATCAAACTCATCAAATGTACGGGCACTGAAGCGAGTTCGTTTTTGCTGAACCTTTTCCCGAACATAAGTATTGAGAGTCTTTCCCGTGTACTGGCTTTGCCTGCGGTGGAAAGCATGAGCGGCTTCTAGATATCGCGGTAAAGCGTCATCGATCTTATCAAGCCCTTCTCGCGCCATGAATGAGGTTATCGCACCGAGTCCATGTACAAAGAGTCGATGATCACTGGGGGCTGTATGGGAAGCCACGCGGCACAGTTCGTCGCGAGCCCCATCTGCGAATGTGGCTTGCGACAACGTGTGCCATCGGGGATCGAGAGGCCAGCGACTTTGGTTGACGTTACTGCTGGATGGGACGCAGAGCTTTAACCACTTTCCGGTGCAGTAGTCCCAGAGCGAGTTCATATTGGCTTTCAGGTCATCCAGTGTACGGATATGAAACTCACGTAGAACCGTATTACGGAGCTGGAATTCAATCCGCCAGACCTTGGCTTCTTCATTCCATCCTCCGGCTTGCCACATTGTATGCAGGTAGTACTTGTTTGATTTTTTAAGCTCTAGCGTCTTATCGTAAATCCGGCAGGAAACTGGCCCACCTTGTCCAAATACGTAGCCGGAGAACTGCCCTCCATCGTAGTACTGAGCTCGACTCGTAGAACGGGTAATCCAGTGGTCTCGTGGAATGGCTTCTAGATCGGAGTCAGTCAGGAAGTCTACACAGAGATCCACCCGACTGATGCTGGGCTCGCAGGGGTTCCCTGCTAGCTCCTCAACCACCTGACGCAAAGCGTCGGTGGTTGCATCGAGTCCAGCACAGGTCAGTACTTCACTGCCAATCTGCACGTGGGCAAGCGGTAACTTGCGAGCCTGTGCCCTGAACACGCCTATCTGGTACCAATTGTTAGCGAGCACGAAAGGAAATGGCCCCCTGCCTTTGCCCAACACAGCGAAGCTTTGGTTAGACAGGAGGATGGTAGCTTCTTTCTGATCCAACGCGTCCGGTGCCTGTGCCAACGCCTTGCGGGCTTCGAGCTGGGGTTCCATTCCAGAACGTAGTTCGCCAGCATACGACAAGTAAAGGCTGTCTATTCCAGTGCGAAGTATTTGGGTATCTATGTAATTTGCAGGTGCTGTGTTACTAGGAGACGCACCTTGTTGTTCTGCAGGCTCAGATGCCCGCGTGCGGGGGGGCATTACATTTGCTCCCGCGCGCGCCGGTTCATCTGAACTTATTGCAGAGTCTGACGTTTGGGTCTTGAGTGTTGCCATGATGATTACCTATAAGGTGATTAATTATGGCAACGATTGTTGAGGGTAACTGAGGGAAGGGGGTGAACCTGAAAAGGCAGTTTCAGGTTCCTACGCGTTCATTACGCTTTTGAATTAGTTTGCGGAGTGCACGCAATGAATAGTCGCTATCATTTGTGTACAACCCAAGGTCGTGCTGAAGAATATCTTCAACCTGAGTCGTCGTAAACTGCTCAAGACCCACGCCATCAGCCATTGCTTCGAGCATGTAACGGAAATCATCTAATTCTACTTTTGGGCGTGCAGGCTTGGTGCGTGTAATTGCTTTTGAGAGGCTATCCATAAAAGATTCATCATCTTTTAGCTGAGCTATACATATTCGCCTATTAATGGAGGAGCAAGCTACAACGCTACGATCTACCGTGATAGCTTGGAAAAGAGCCCCGTCATCTCCTTTCCCTGCACGGGCAATGAGTTCTGACATTGGCAAGCTAAAGCGTTTGATAGCCTCAACATTCCCTGTAAGCACCATCACCATGGAAGTGAATATTTGCTTATCTTCGTCATCAAGATCATCTGGGAGCTCTGTATTTTCGAGCTCTATCTCTGCAAAATTTAAAGCAGCTTCTTGCGGGTCTTCTGCTTTAGCTGCTTCATTGATTGATTCATCGAGCCCTATGGATACGAGAAACAGTGCAAGAAATTGAGGGAAAGGAATTTCATAGAAATGAGCCCATGGAATAATTAGGGAATCGATCTTATCGTTTTCACGAGCAATTTGGACAAACTCAGTACGACTTTCATTGAAGGCTTCAAGGAAAGAATGAGCCCGTTTTATCTGTTCACGTGATAGATGGCCGAAGTCTTTGTTCAAAACAGTTAATCAGGGGCAAAACGACCATCATCTCGACAAATAAAGCGAACCAAACAGCAATGGAATAAAAACCAACCTTGTCTAGACATAGAAGCAATTCGATTAATTTTGCCTGTTAGGAAAGCACTTTTATGAACTGTAACGATTCTCTGAAAATCAGCTAAAAAGACTTTACCTTCGACTTCCTTGCTCCAAGGAGGAATGTAGAACCTTCTAGAATACTTGTATCTTTGAAGATCATTAGTGGTAATTCTACTGCTGCTCGATATATCAATTTCTATTATTGGAGCTAACTGAGTATAAGGAACTTCACCGATACCCCTTGTAAAATCGCACGTATTTCCAATAACGACCCAGTATTCGATCTCATCAATTACACTTGCTTCGCCGTCTTCCCATATTATTGGAACACCGCTATTAAAATGTAATAAATCCCCCTGTTGAAACTCTGCAAGGGGACCGAGGGTATGATAGTAAAAGCCTTTTGGAAAATGCTTAGATTCGCACAGTTCTTTAATCTGATCTTTTAATTGGCCTGCATCGTACGTTACAGGCCAACGTTCCCTTACAATCATGTCTGATTAAAGC
Organism: Amphritea sp.; assembly: GCA_024679645.1. Lineage (GTDB taxonomy): Bacteria > Pseudomonadota > Gammaproteobacteria > Pseudomonadales > Balneatricaceae > Amphritea. Next base: position 2,475 of record JAIBCZ010000044.1, on the reverse strand, counting down.
CTGCGAGTTAGACGCTTGACCGTTTTCTGTGCAAAAGCAGCTTCAACAAGCTGATCTACAGCACTATCTACTTCAAGATCAATATCAATGAATTGAGATGATTCAATAAATGCAGATGAAGCTTTAACAAGCTCTTCAATCTCATTTTTAACAAACATCATGCCGGTTTGGTCGTATGCTTGCAAAGCGAAATAAGATCCACCCGGAGTAGCTTCTGTAAAGGATTCAACATTAATTTTCTCTTCCCTCACAGGAATAGCTAAATCTTTGAAGAAGCCCCACGGATCCGACGTTAAGCCACTAGCTAAAGCATTCATTATATAATCCCTTTGTTATTTTGACTTCATCCACGAAATCAATTTCTCTCCAGCCATATCAAGGAAAAGAGAATAAATATCCAATGTAAAGCTCTGAGTTAAAGAGACAATTTCAGCAATTTCGGGATTACTGACATATCTATCTACATCGAAAATATATTCGCCTGGCTCTGAAGCCGGATTAACCGAGTTCATTCCATATTGTAGGTTCAACTCACCAAGACCGCCTGCGATATCAGTACGTAGGTCTGTTTTACTAATTAGATTTTTCCTATCTGTCAGTTGCTCAGGATAATTCAAATAACTCTGTTGAATTAACTCTTCCCAAGATACATCGTCAGACAGTTTATCGACAATATTTTGTAAATTTATAACATTTATGTATCGTACGCCTAACCTGAGAGGCTCAAATGCTCCGAAAACGTTATTAAATTGCTCTATCAAATACTGCAACGCTTCAGTGATTTGATCTCGATCTATATGCTTCTGAGTATTTAATAGAAATGATGAATTTGACAGAGTCATTTTCTGTGAATGATCTCTCTTACTGAAAGAAAATACTCGCTGATCAGTCACATGAATACCGCCACCCACTGAGGCGTCAATACCTACATTCTTTACATTACTTTCTTCAAAGATTGGGAAGAACTCTCTAACATGGTCTTGAAACGCAGAAAGCTTCTCGCGATTCTCTGTAATCGAAAGAATAGGATGAAACCTAACTTCTACATTCGTCTCACGTAGAGGATTTCTATTGAAGACCTCATACTCATGAGTACTAAATTCCCATGTCATTTACCGATTTTTCCTCAGTCTAAATTTTCGGCTACGGCATTCTATACAGAATACTCGCCTAGCTCCAGTATATACCATAGAAAGTAGCTACCTGTGTAACACTATGGTCTATTTCTGTGCCTAAAGTGTGACAATTGTATCGTTATCTTGTTCCATTCGTATGCGTTAGTGAATAACTATAAAACAGGCATGCACCGTAAGTTGTTGATTTTTATGATCTGTAAAAAACAGCTAAAAAATTGAAAATCCTCGTGTCGGTGGTTCGATTCCGCCTCAGGGCACCACTTACAGGAATCAACTAAGCCTCGCTTCATAGTGGGGCTTTTTTGTGTCTGCTACTTACTCCATATCTGCTCCAATTAGCAGCTACACCCAACACTCTGTCAATCACCTCAATCTTTCCTTTCTTAGTCATTGCCTAGCAATTTCTTGTTCTATGTTTCTAAAGTAGAGCGCTGTTAACATATTGAATTGTTGGCCGTTGATGATTCAAGAAAATAAAATCACATTGACTGGTACTCTGGATCTGGCTAATTTTGACACATTAAACTTATCATCGAGGGTTTTAGAAATGTTCAGTCATATCATGGTTGGTGCAGACGATATTCAAGCATCAAAGACTTTTTACGATGCCGTTTTAGGCGCATTGGGCTATGAGCCAGGCGTAATGAGCACTGAAGACCGTTGTTACTATCGCAACGAAAGCGGTGTCTTTGCCATCACCAAACCTATTGATGGGGAGCCCGCTAGCCGCGGTAATGGCAGTACTATCGGTTTTACCGCCGAAACGACTGCGGCGGCTGATGCCTGGCATGCGGCAGGGATCGCTAATGGAGGCTCCACATGTGAGGATGCTCCCGGCGTACGTGAAAATCCAAATGGAGGTCTCTACCTCGCCTATTTACTTGACCCCGCCGGCAACAAGATATGCGCGCTTCGGCGGATGGGCTGATACTCGCTAATCAATAGTATTTGATATTTGGGGGAAGTGTAAAATTTCACTAAACCAGCCCCCTTATCTCCCTTCCCACACAGTTGAGCATTTAAACTTAGAAATAGAATAGAGCCGGAACATAGGCACAGAAGAGGGCTATCATCCACATCAGCCAACTGGATAAAACACCGGGATCAAAAAGCTCAGTGATAGCCACATTATGATCGTTAACGGGATACCCACTTTTAAAAAGTCATTAAAGGTATAGCCCCCTACGGTCATTACCAACAGATTAGTCTTATAAGCCATTGGGGTGGCATAGCTCATATTGGCACCAAACAATACCGCCAGCACGAACGGCTCTAGCGGCATGCCTAATTGATTAGCGATGCCGATCGCGATGGGTGTACCGATCACGGCTGCCGCGTT
>JAIBCZ010000256.1 GCA_024679645.1 Amphritea sp. | reverse complement strand
CTGGAGGCCGCTTGGGGACTACGACAACAGGGACTGAATGTCACTGTTATTCATCGGGGAAAGTGGTTACTGAATCGGCAGCTTGACCCGACAGCGGGTGAACTGCTTAAGCAGTCATTAGAAGCACGTGGCATCAGCTTTCACCTCAATTCGGAGATCACTCAATTCTCCGGTCAAGAAACAATATCTTCCGATGAGAGCTCTGCCCTTCTGTCCGGTGGTTCAGAAAGCGAAGTGCACTCAAACTCTGAGGCTCTTAAGAAGGTCTTTGTAGAGAAGGCCTCTGTGCAGAAGGACGCTCTCCAGCAAATAACCCTTAATGATGGTTCAGTTCTCAACACAGAACTGGCCGTTATCGCAATCGGCATAACCCCCAATCACTCGCTGGCGAAAGCCAGTGCGATCGATTGCGACAGGGGAGTTCTGGTCAATGACCAGATGCAGAGCTCTCATCCGAATATATTTGCACTGGGTGAATGCACTCAATTTGAACAACATACTTTTGGTCTGGTTGCCCCTCTGTGGGATCAGGCTGCGGTATTGGCCGATCAACTGTGCGAAACAACAGATCATCGTTTTAGCGTTCAGCCCTGCGCGACAAAACTCAAAGTATCAGGTATCGATCTGTTTTCAGCGGGCGAATTCATGGACAGCCCTGAAAGCAAAACGATCGTCTATCAGGACAATAACAATGGCGTCTATCGCAAACTTATTTTTCGTGACCAAAAACTCACCGGCGCTGTGCTCTACGGCGCGGTTAACGATGGTAACAAGTACTTCGAGCTGATCCAGACTCAACAGCCAGTTCAACATTTGGCGCCGGACCTGATCTTTGGCTGGCGCTACTGCGAAACCGACTCTATCTCAGAATCAATCACTGCGGGCGTGCCAGAGACACAGGTCTCTTCTGCACCAGACCTTAATCCACAGGAACTTAGCCTGGCAACAGGAGCAACCTTATGAGTAAAACAAAATTAGTTATCGCCGGTAACGGTATGGTGGGCCATCAATTTCTTCAAAGCCTGGCCGACAGCGGCCAGCTGGAAAGCTTTGACGTGACCGTTTTCTGTGAAGAGAGCCGACTGGCTTATGACCGGGTTCAGTTAAGTGCTTACTTCTCCGGTTCGACCGCTGAAGATCTGGCCATGGGTAATGCCGACACTTACCGCAGCTGGGGTCTTAACGTGCTGACTGGGGAAAAAGTCACAGCGATCGATCGCGGCTACAAATCGGTAACCACTGATAAGGGTCGTGAACTAAGCTATGACAAGCTTATTCTGGCCACCGGCTCATACCCTTTTGTACCTCCGGTACCGGGCCATGATCGTTCACAATGTTTGGTATACCGTACCATTGATGATCTGGAAGCGATTGCTGAAGCGGCTAAAAATTCTAAAGTCGGTACCGTTGTCGGCGGTGGCCTGCTCGGGCTGGAAGCGGCGAAAGCGCTAAAAGATCTGGGGCTAGAGACCCACGTGGTTGAATTCGCGCCTCGCCTGATGGCTGTTCAACTGGATAATGGTGGCGGTGCAATACTGCGTCAGAAGATTGAAGCGCTGGGTGTAACGGTACACACTGAGAAGAATACCCAGCTGATCGATGACGGTGAGCAGTGCGTCCACAAGATGAATTTTGCTGACGGTGAAGTGCTGGAAACAGACCTTATTCTCTTTTCTGCCGGTATCCGCCCACGCGATGAACTGGCGCGCCAGAGTGAACTGGACGTCGGTGAACGCGGCGGTATCGTAATCAACAATAACTGCCAGACCTCTGACCCCTCTATCTACGCAATTGGCGAATGCGCCCTGTGGAATAAACAGATTTTCGGATTGGTTGCTCCGGGCAATCAGATGGCTAAAGTCGCCGTATCTCACTTAACCGATGGCGAAGACTGTTTTACCGGTGCCGACATGAGCACTAAGCTGAAATTAATGGGGGTTGACGTTGCCAGTATTGGCGACGCCCACAGCCGAACTCCTGGCGCGCAAAACTACAGCTTCATTGACGAGCGCGAAGGGGTCTATAAAAAACTGATTGTGTCCGAAGACGGGAAACTGCTCCTGGGCGCAATTCTGGTCGGTGATGCGGAGCAGTACGGCACGCTGCTGCAATATATGCTCAACGGTATTCACCTGCCGGAGTATCCTGACACATTGATCCTGCCCAATCGAGGCGATGATCAACAGACCGGGCTGGGGGTTGCGGCCCTGCCGGAGACAGCCCAGATCTGTTCTTGCCACGATGTAAGTAAAGGTGATATCAGAGCCTCACTGGATGCGGGGTGCTGCACACTGGGCGATGTTAAAGGTGCCACCAAAGCAGCCACTGGCTGTGGCGGTTGTGCTGCGTTACTAACCGATCTGGTTAATCATGAATTAGAAGAGATGGGCGTCGAAGTAAACCGCGATCTCTGTGAACACCTGCCCTACACCCGTCAGGAGCTCTACAGCCTGATTCGGGTTGAAGAGATCCGTAGCTTTGACGAACTACTAGACAAGCATGGCAGCGGTCACGGCTGTGAAATCTGTCGTCCGGCCGTCGGTAGCATTCTGGCTTCCTGCTGGAATGATTACATCCTCAGCGAAAAGAACGTTGCGCTGCAGGATACCAATGACACCTTTATGGCAAATATGCAGAAGGATGGCACCTATTCCGTAGTACCCCGGGTTGCCGGTGGAGAGATAACTGCCGATAAGCTGATAACGCTGGGTCAGGTTGCCAAGAAATATAATCTTTATAGCAAGATTACCGGTGGTCAGCGGGTTGATCTGTTCGGCGCGCGCTTAGATCAACTCCCACCGATCTGGGAAGAGCTTATAGCAGCGGGTTTTGAAACCGGGCATGCCTATGGTAAATCCCTGCGTACGGTGAAATCCTGTGTCGGCAGTACCTGGTGCCGTTTCGGTGTCGATGATAGTGCAGGTCTGGCGATTGAACTGGAAGATCGCTACAAGGGCCTGCGGGCGCCTCATAAGATTAAGTTTGCGGTATCCGGTTGTACCCGGGAATGCGCTGAAGCACAAAGCAAAGATATCGGCATCATCGCGACGGAAAACGGCTGGAACCTCTATGTCTGCGGTAACGGTGGTATGAAACCCCGCCACGGCGACCTGTTCGCCACCGATCTGGATAAAGCGACCCTGATCCGCTACATCGATCGTGTGCTGATGTTCTACATCAAGACCGCCGATCGTTTACAGCGCACCTCGGTATGGATGGAAAACATGGAAGGGGGACTGGACTATCTGCGCAAGGTGGTCATCGATGACAGTCTGAATCTGGGAGAAGCACTGGAACAGCAGATGCATCACATTGTAGCAACCTATAAGTGTGAATGGAAAACCACCCTGGAGAGCCCGG
>JAIBCZ010000009.1 GCA_024679645.1 Amphritea sp. | reverse complement strand
TGGGCATCGATATGGAGATGGAACTGGACTATCAGACCTCCACCCTGCATGAAGGTGATATATACCTCTTATGTACCGATGGCGTTTACGAGTTCATTGAAACTCCGTTTATTTTGCAAGCCCTGCAGGATAACTCTGATGATCTGGATAAAGCCGCAGAGGTCATTGTTAAACAGGCCATGGATAATGGTAGCGATGATAATCTTACCCTGCAGATTGCCCGTGTAGATCAACTGCCACAACAGCTGGAAAGTGCTTTAAAGCAACAGGTAGAAGAGCTGGAACTTCCCCCTCTGTTACATGCTCGAGAAGCGTTTGATGGTTATCAAATTATCAGAGAGCTTCATGCGAATAGCCGCAGCCATGTTTATCTTGCTGAAGACCTTGAGAACAACATCAGAGTTACATTGAAAATTCCTTCAGTGGACCTGAGTAATGATCCCGCTTATCTGGAAAGATTTCTTATGGAAGAGTGGGTTGCGCGACGGATCAATAGCGCCCACGTAATGAAGGCGGGTTTACAGAATCGTAAGCGGAATTATCTTTATACCGTAACTGAATATATTGAAGGGCAGACACTTGCTCAGTGGCTGATCGATAACCCCAGCCCTGATCTTGAAACTGTCCGTCATATTATTGAACAGATAACAGTGGGTTTGCAGGCGATGCACCGCAAAGAGATCCTGCATCAGGATATTCGTCCTGAAAATGTGATGATCGATATCAACGGCACTATAAAAATAATTGATTTTGGTGCGGTCCGTGTCGCTGGGATTGTCGAGGCTGAAAATACTTTAGAACAGTCAGAATTACCCGGTACGGCTTTATATATGGCCCCCGAGTATTTTATTGGCGAAGTTATCTCAACCCGCTCAGATCTCTTTTCTTTGGCGGTTATTGTTTATCGTATGCTATCGGGCCGTTTTCCGTATGGCACGCAGGTCGCTAAATGCACCACCACTTCGGCACAGAATAAACTCACCTATCAATCGGTGCTTGATGAGGAAAAAGCGATCCCCAGATGGATCGATGCAACACTGAAAAAGGCATTACAGCCAAATCCGTATAAGCGCTACGCAGAAATATCTGAATTTATTTATGACCTGCGTAAACCTAACCCTAACTTTCTGCGCCGCAATCAGCCGCCCTTGATCGAAAGAAACCCTCTGCGATTCTGGAGGACTGTTTCTTTCATGTTAACGCTGGTCGTGCTGTTTCTGATGGTGCAACTGAACATTCAATAACTACTTAAATGAAACCTGAGGAATGACCTATGATTAGCAATCGGGAAGAAGTCACCGCAGCTATTATGGCGGCGAAAGTCAGTAAAGAGATTAAATGGCGTGAAGTAGCGGATGCGGTCGGCTTATCAAAAGAGTGGACTACCGCTGCTTGTCTGGGGCAGATGGCCTTAAATAAGGAACAGGCAGGTGTTGTAGGGGAGATCTTTGGCTTGCCGGATGAAGCGGTTGCCTGGCTACAAATTACGCCTTATAAAGGCTCTCTTCCCACAGCGGTGCCAACCGACCCGCTGATCTATCGTTGGTATGAACTGGTTAATGTATATGGCGGCACCATAAAAGAGCTTATTCATGAAGAGTTCGGTGACGGTATTATGAGTGCCATCGACTTTTCCATGGATATTCAGCGTGAAGCGAATCCCAATGGGGATCGGGTTAACGTAGTACTCTCAGGTAAGTTTTTGCCCTATAAAACTTACTGAAGAGGGCGAGAGGCTCTGTTCGTTTAGATCTGCCGGGCTGACCACCCGGTTTCGGCCATTTCTTTTCGCAAAGTAGAGGCACTTGTCAGCTTGGTGCATGAGTTTGTCTCTGTTATCAGAAGGGGGCGGTGTACCACATACGACGCCCACTGAGATGGTGAGAATATCAGCCGTTTCGCTATCTTTGTTCTCTATGGCCAGGGCCGAGACCGAATCACAGATGGTTTCTGCAAAGTGCCGTGCATCATCTTTCCGTGCGGTGACAGATATGATGGCAAACTCTTCGCCTCCGAGGCGAAAAGCATAGGTCGATTGTCGCTGGCATAGGCTTTGTAATTGCTGAGCAACCTGTTGTAGCGCGATGTCGCCTTGTTGGTGGCCATATCGATCATTGAGGCGCTTAAAGTAATCAATATCCAAAAGGAAGAAATTAAGCGATAACTTGGAATGCATTGTGTTTTTCAGTTCTGCGTCCAGAACCTCGTCGAAATGTCTTCGGTTATATAAGCCGGTGAGTTGATCGGTAATTGATAGTTGCGCCAGTTTCTGGTTAGCCTGTTTGAGTTCTGATTCTGCGGCTATTCGTGCCTGACGTTCCCGCATGAGATTCAGGGTGCGAGAGGAAAGGCCGTCGTACATAGTGAGAACGATATCGATCAATATATTGATTGAGCTATCCATCTCAAGTTCGGCGCGCTTTTTGGCTTCATCAATATTGGCTCCCGATTCGAGAGCTTTAACGGCGATGGCTAAGCGTTTGTCATCATCGATTATATGGAATGCCAGCCAACGGGTCAGGAAGCGAAGAATCTTCTCGATGATCTCATGTAATGGTTTTCCTGCTTCTTCTTCCTGGATCGCTTTTACCGCTGGAAGGAAGGAGGCATGGTTATGGCTGTGGGAGGCGACCCACTCATCATCATTCAGGTGTTCTTCCCAGATCGCTTCTTCAGTGACAAAGTGAAAATCAGCATACTCCGCCAGTTCATTAAAGGCGTCGTTAATTTTCATTGGCTCGTTATGAATCAGGGTATTTACGAGTCGGTTGATGAGGACGATCAGTTGCTTATGCTGATCATCAATCGCGGCAATACCTAATTCAAAGCCTTTATTCCAGGGAAAAGCTTCAAAGAAATCGAGATCGGAGTGAGTGTTCATGAAATGCACATTCTGAGTAATGGTCTGTTCTTATTTTGAATTAGAAAAGATTATAACATACTTATTGTATGGGCTTTTCTTAGTCGGTATTAAACTAAGATGAAGCATTATTGTTTAGCTATTGGGAAATAATAGCGGGATGAACAGCTAATAGTGCTCATTTTGTCAGATTAGTTAAGCCTTTGATCTGTGAATGTATTTTAGTTGAGCTAGACTGTCCTTAGTATATTTTTTGGTGTTGATACCATGAGTGATGATCTTATTTTTGCTGCTGAAGAAACGCCTTCGGTTGAAGATACCGCTGCTCTGCCCTGGAATGTCCTGGTGGTGGATGATGAAGATACTGTTCATAAGATCACTCGATTAGTACTGAATCGTCTTACTTTTGATGGACGCCCTCTGAATTTAATCGAAGCACGTTCAGGTGAGCATGCTGAACGGGTTATGCGCGAGCAGGGTGAGAGTATTGCTTTGGCGCTGGTTGATGTTGTTATGGAGTCTGATGATGCAGGCTTCAAATTAATTCATGCTATTCGTCAGGAGCATAAGAACCATCTTACCCGAATTGTTTTGCGTACCGGACAACCAGGAATTGCGCCGGAAGAACGGGTAATACAGCAGTACGATATTAATGACTATAAGGAGAAAACAGAGTTAACCGGGACCAAACTGAAGACTCTGATCTATTCTTCATTGCGCTCGTATCGGGATATTCTCACTATTGAAAATCAGCGCCGTTCTCTGGAAAAAACTATTCATGCACTTAGTTATGTAAACCGGGCGGGTTCGCTCCCTAAGTTTGCATCTGCGATTCTGGATCAATTGGTTAACCTGATTGATCTTAAACCTGATGCCGTTTATTGCGTCGCCCGTCGTAATAATAATGAAACAAATCATTATACGGTTTTGGCAGCGACAGGTGAGCTGGATCAGTTGTTAATGCAGGTCAATCCGCTTCAGGAGTTCAATGACGATACCTTACCGGAGGAGCTGCATAGGGCATATTCTCTGGCATTGAATGAGCGTCGTTCTGTGCATACAGATAATGCTCATGTGGTTTACTATTCGGGTCTGTCGGGGGTCGAGAGCCTGCTTTATATTCGTTACCGGCAAGCGCTTAGCAAAGATGACAAGTACCTGATGGAAATTTTCAGTGCGGATGTTATTGCGACTTATCACACTTTATTGCTGCAGGAAGAGATTAAAACAACGCAGTCCGAGCTTATCTATATATTGGGTGAGGCGGTAGAGCGACGTTCCAAAGAGACCGGAGGTCATGTTAAACGGGTCGCAGAAATTTCAGCTTTACTGGCCATGTTAAATGGTTGTACAGATGAAGAGGTTCAGCATATCCAGCTGACCGCTCCGTTACATGATCTCGGGAAAATTGCTATTCCCGATAGTATATTGAATAAGCCTGCCAAGCTTGATTCTGGCGAATGGGAAATTATGAAAAAACATGCTCAGATCGGTCGGGATATGCTGATGGTTATTGATAAACCGATATTTATGGCCGCATCAGATATAGCCGGATATCACCATGAGAAATGGGATGGCTCCGGCTATCCCGAGGGGCTGGCAGGCATCAATATACCATTGCTTGGTCGTATTACCGCGATCGCAGATGTCTTTGATGCATTACACAATAAACGTTGTTATAAAGCGGCCTGGCCGCTGGATGAAACGATAGAGTTCATACGCCAGGCCCGGGGAAAGGATTTTGATCCGCAGCTTGTGGATCTGTTTCTGTCGAATATTGATCAAGTTGTTGAAATCAGTAAGCAGTATCCTGACTGATCTCTTAATTGATTGATGGTGCCTATATGACTAGCTTAAAGCTCAATCGCGCTATATTTACAGACCGTCTTGGACGTCGATTAGCAACTATGATTGTGTTGTTTAGCTCTTTTTTTGCCCTGGCGAGTACGCTGATTCAGCTAGGCTTTGATTATCGTACTGATATGCACCGTATCGAAGGAAGTTTTGAAAATATTGAAAACTCTTATCTACAGTCCATCACGCTGAGTGTCTGGTCTCTGGATAATTCATTAATAGATGCTCAGCTGGAAGGTTTACAACAGCTGTCTGATATTGAGTATGTCGCGGTTGTCCATGATGGGAATATACTCTGGCAGGTAGGGGAAAAGCGATCGAGTAATACTTTGCAGCAGTCTTACCCTCTCATTTATAAAGCCCGGAATATTTCCGACCAACAGATTGGTGAGCTGGTAATCGTTGCCAGTGTCGATAAAATTTATTCGCGCCTAATCGAAAAAGCCAGCATTATTCTTGTGAGCAATGGTATCAAAACCTTTATGGTATCGGGTTTTATTATGTTGCTTATCTGGTTAACAATTACCCGTCACCTAGCGGATATAGCCAAGTATCTCCATAACCTTTCACCAGAACAGGAGTCGTTGGCATTAACGCTAAATAAGCGCCGTCAACCAGAATGGCGGGACGAAATTGATATGGTGACAGATACCATAAATAATATGCGTAGCAGAATTGAAACCAGCTATATTGAGATTGATCAGGCTAAAGATGATCTGGAAAATTCATTGCAGGAACGACAAGGGCTCTTAGAACAAGAGCAGCGCTATAAGTATCAACTGGAAGAGCTGGTCAGCGAACGAACGGTTAAATTAGAACAATCAGTTGAAACGCTACGGCAGGCCCAGTCATTATTAGTCGAACATGAAAAAATGGCTGCGTTAGGAGGTATGGTAGCAGGTGTTGCGCATGAAATTAATACGCCGATTGGTGTTTGCTTAACTGCATCAAGCTTTCAATCGGAGTTGATTCAATCTGTGAAACAGCAGCTGGGAGAGGGTAGCTTAAAGCGTAGTGATCTGGAACGTTATCTGTCTGACCTGGACCAGGCTGCTGTGCTTTTTCAGGCGAATATAATAAAAGCGGGAGACCTGATTACTAATTTTAAGCAGATCGCTACAGATCAATCCAACGATACTCTGCAAAGGTTTAATCTGAAGAAGTACGCAGTGGCTTCATTGCAGACAGTGATTCCCGCCTATAAACACCTGGGTATTAACATTGTTTTGAATATTCCTGACAGTATTGAGATGGAGAGCTATCCAGGGTCAATTCATCAGGTGCTTACAAATCTGATTAGTAATTCGATAATTCACGGCTTTGCTGAGCAGAATGGCGGGACTATTAGGATTACTGCGTCCTTGCAAGAGGAGCTGATTCTGATTCGTTACTACGATAATGGTAGGGGTATGACCCCCGAAGAGCAGCAAAAGGTGTTTGAACCTTTCTATACCTCCAGACGTGGGTTGGGTGGCAGCGGCCTGGGTATGTCAATTTCTTATAATATAGTCAAACGCATTCTCAATGGTCATATCAAGGTCTTGCCTGTAAAGGCTTTTGGTTGCTGTATTGAGATACAAATCCCTCTTCATATGGCTGATAAGTCAGCGGAGATAAGTGCGGAGTAAGTTCTGCCCTTGCTGCTCTCTCACTTTAGCTAAAGCGCTCCAGAATGCTTCTGCGCGATCAGACTGTGATCCTGCCCATTGTTTTGACAAGACCAGATAAAGGTTCTCACTGGCAAATAATGGTTGATGGCTTTTCAGTTGATCGTTCAGCTTTAAACGATTGATCAGGCTTTCAGCTGTAAATTGTTCCAGCACGTATCCATCTAAGCGCTGTAAAGCTAATAGCTGAAGCCCTTTCTCGGGTAGTGAGTTTCGAGCGGGTAAAACCGCCATTTTTTTGAGCTGATCATAGGTGAAATACGCTATGGGCGCGTCAACGCCATTTGTAACATGCTGAAAATCTGTACCGTTCCAGGTGAGGGGTGAATTTCGATGGCTGTAAACATTATAGTCTACGGTCCATAAGCGCTTATCTATATCGATTTTACCTTCAGTGCGGGGGTAAGCGGCCCATTTCTCCCGTTCAGCTTTATAGATTGCAGCAAACATACCATCGGCCCGCCCGGTTCGAACCAGATCGATACAGCGTTTCCAGCTCGAGGTGATAAAACGCACTTCAATACCGGCTTGTTTTCCTGCTAACAGTGCCATATCCGGGAACATTCCCCTAAGTCCGGTTTTATCATCGGTATTTTGAGTTGTAGTACTTAGGTAAGGACGGTAGTCCTGCTCTTCATAACAAAGGGTGATCGGTTCGGCGAGGGTCGGCTGAGAATAAAGCCCTATGCATAGAAGTAATGTTTTAACTGGACTTAGTTTACTCATAAGGGAGCCTGTAACGATCAACAATTGACTGATAGGTGCCGTCTTGTTTCATCGTTTCCATTTCATTGTAGAGAGCCTGGCTCATCGCTTCGGAAGTGTTTTCTTTTGAAAGTAAAATGTAGGTCGGCCAGCGAAGCACTTCCATTGGTTCGCTATTCAGAGTGACAACGTCAATTTTTCCAGACAGTCCTTGTTGTTGTAGATAGTGCTGTACGGGAAGGTAATCACCGACAAACATATCGACACGGCCATGGAGTAATAATTGCACGCTCTGGGCCGTGGATTCAGATGATACCACTGCTTTAAAGTGTTGATGATCCAGTGCCTTTCTGAACTCTCCACTGCCATATAAGTATCCTGCCCTGACGGCTATGGAAAGGTCTTTGGTGTTTTCAAACGCTTCGTCTACAGAGAATAAACGACCATTTAACTTGAATAAGTTGTAGCGTTGTAGGATCAGAACGCTGTTGATATAGCGTCCCCATTGTTGTCGGGCATCATTTTTACCCGCGTTAAAGAGTAAGTCAGATTGACCACTCCTGGTCAGCATGACAGCGCGTTTCCACGGATAGAAATGGTAATCAACTTTACCTTTGAAGGTGCGTTGAAATAACGTATTTATCACATCGATGGCGAGCCCTTCGGGTTCGCCGGTTTGCTCATTGATAAACTGATATGGAGGATAGGAGAGTGTACTGGCATGAAATAGCTGCTCGGCCCGTTGTTCTGCTGAAACCGTGTGGGTAAAGCCTAAAATGCCGAGCATAAGAAGTGATGTCGTCAGTCCTCTCATGATATTTCCTGCTGAGTATAAACAGTGTAAATATAGCTCAGCGGTTTTTTAAATACAGGAAAACACCGCAATAGCGGTGTTTTATTTTTTTACTTAAGAGGGCTTAGCCTACAATGGCAACGCCATGGTCGACATAGTGAATACTACCGGATGTTCCTTTGGACAGGTCGCTCAGGTAGAACATGGCGGCATCGCCGACCTCTTCGATAGTTGGCAGCTGGTGGTCGACAGCTTTGTTCTGGTTATATTCCAGCATAGTCGCAAAGTCTTTAATACCACCTGCCGCACGAGTTGCAATAGTACCTGGCGAGATTGAATTTACGCGAATATGGCGTGGGCCAAGGTCTCTTGCCAGGTAGCGAGTGGCGGCTTCCAGTGCTGCTTTAGCGCAGCCCATTACGTTGTAATCGCCGGTTGCCAGAGCGCTGCCGAGATAGGAGAAGTTGATCATAGATCCGCCGTCTTTCATCAGGTCTTTAGCAAAAGAGGCCATATGGATGAAAGAGAAGCAGGAAACATCCATTGCCTGGCTAAAGCCCTCGCGGGAGCATTCGGAAATGGGGGCGTGAAGATCTTCCAGTGGGCAGAATGCCAGTGAGTGGACTAATCCATCCAAAGAGCCCCAGGCTTCTTCTATCGCTTTAAAGAGGTCAATCATCTGCTGCTCTTGGGTTACATCAAGTGGCATGATGATCGATGCTTCCAGCTCTTCAGCAAGCGGGCGAACAAAGCGTTCAGCTTTATCATTCAGATAAGTAATGGCGAGCTCTGCACCTTGTGCATGTAGTTTTTTTGCAACGCCGTAAGCGATGCTTTTGTCGTTGGCAATTCCGACAATAAGAACTTTTTTTCCAGCCATTAGTAAATTAGACATTTCGATACACCATATATTTATAAATCAATGAGTTAAATATAAACGAAACTGATTTCAGAATTATGAAAGGCTGTTTTTATTGGTTCAACCTGGATCGCTAGTAATGTTTTGTGCTTTGCACAATTTCTATGTTTATTATATCGACTAAAGTCGAAAAATGTTTACAGATTAACCCCCAAAATGGGTATGGGACTTGTGATAGCTATTAAGAGGAGAAATAAGAGGGAGCGGGCGCTGGAAGATAGCACCTGGCCTGTATTAAGAAGAGGTCAGGTGCCGGAATAGGTACTGCTGTTTAATCTCCCCGAGCGGTACCTTCCCTGCGGGGATCAACGGCACTTTTCCAGGCGCCGTCAGGCTGACGGAAAAAGCCATGCAGGCCACTGTTCAGATCCCGGACTTTGAGTTCATGGCCCATAGCGGTAAGTGGTTCGGTCAGTTGCTCTGCGGAAGTACCTGCTTCCAGTTCAGTCACTCCGTTACGGTTAACTACATGCGGTGTGTTGAATGCTTGTTGCAGAGATATATCAGAGCTAAGTTTGAGATAAAGGTTCTTTGCAACATAGCTAATAATCCGGCTGCCTCCGGGAGAGCCGAGAGCGGCGATCAGCTGATTGTTCTTATCAAACACCATTATTGGAGACATGGAGCTGCGAGGTCGCTTGCCTGGTTGAACCCGGTTAGCAACAGGCTTTCCGTCTTGCTCGGCGATAAAAGAGAAATCGGTCAGCTGGTTATTGAGTAAAAATCCACCGGCCATCAGGGTTGAGCCAAAGGCCATTTCGATACTGCTGGTCATAGAGACCGCGTTGCCCCAACGGTCGACAATAACAAAGTGGCTTGTAGAGGGTAGTTCAGGAGACCTGTCGTCAGCACGGCTTAGCGTGTTAGGTAATTCACCGGGATTAGTTTTTCCCATATCTTTCGATGGCTTAATCAGCATACTGCGCTGACGCAGATAGCCTTCGTTCAGTAGCGGGTCTACAGGGACATCGACAAAATCACTGTCTGCCAGATAGCGAGCCCTGTCTGCATAGGCTAAACGACTTGCCTGAGTGAGTAATTGATAGAACTCGATAGAATTCGGCTGTAGCTGTTTCGGCTCCGCCAGCTCCATCAATTTGATGATTTGCAAGGTGGTAACGCCGCCTGAAGTGGGCGGTGGAAAGCCGCAAACCTTATATTCCCTGAAAGGACTGCATACCGCCTGGCGCTCAACAGCCTGATAATTGTTTAGGTCACTTAATTGAAGTTTGCCCGGATTGTCGGTGGCTTGTTTGATAGCACCTATAATTTTCGTGGCCAGCTCGCCTTGATAAAACGCGGCGGTTCCCTTGTCTGCGATTTGGCGTAGTGAGTGCGCCAGCTCGGGGTTGGTTAATTTATGCCCTTTGGGTAATGGCTGGCCGTCAGGGGTAAAGAAATAGTCCCGGGCCTGTGCGTAACGCCCCAGACCAGGGTTTATTTCTGATGCGAGTAATTGGTGTAGCCTCGGGCTCACTGTGAATCCTGCTTCTGAGGTGCTGATTGCCTCTTTGAATAGTGAAGCCCATGGCTTTTTACCGAATTGCTGGTGGCCCAATTCTAACATCGCCAAAACGCCGGGCGTTCCCACCGAGCGGCCGCCAACCATTGCGTCCCACCAACGCATTGGTTTCCCAGTGTTAGTCATAAATAAGTTTTCATCAGCGGATGCGGGTGCGGTTTCCCTGCCATCAAAGGCTTTTAATTGTTTACTGGTGTTATCCCAATAAAGCATGAAGGCGCCACCTCCTATGCCGGATGACTGAGGCTCGACTAAGGTTAGCATTGCCTGAATGGCAACGGCTGCATCTGCGGCACTCCCCCCTTGTTGTAGTATCCTGTAGCCAGCTTGAGTGGCTAAGGGGTGTGCGGTGACGACTAGCTGATGCCGGGCTTCGATACTTTGCTGTTGCTGGGTTCCGGTGGCAGATTCTGGTGCCAGGTCCTCATTAACCGCGAACAGAAGAGTGGGAAGCAGGGTGAGAGTACCCAAAATGACAGAGAGAATAGGTCTGCGCATAGCTGATTTCCTGAGATATATTGCGGAGAACGGGTGTGATCATTGCCTTTATTAAAGCAGAAATTGCAGTGAATGGGGTTAGCTGTTTAAAATTTAGCTTTAAAAGTCATAGGGTTGAGAGCAGACGAACGATCAGTGATTACCTTTCTGAAACCTGTTGTTCAAGCGCTCAGATGGGGCAACGTCGAGGCGCTCGAAATGGGTAGAATCTGTGGTGTCGGTTAGCATCGCTTTAACTATACTGGCACTAGTTAAAGATCAATCCGCTCGGGCCGATAACTATCCGACGGACAGTGATAATGGAGATGCCTCTTGTCGATAGCAGTCAAATCTTTCTACAGCGCAGACAGTGATATTAAAGAGACCCGGGTGGTGTTGCTAAATGACCATGAGGGCAAAGCGCTTGTGATCCTGCCCGCTAATATGTTGTTAAATCTGGTGAGTATCTGGAAGCACTCAGGCCGTCATCTGCAGCCTGTTCGGGGGCGGGATGCCGTTAAGTTTTTTGGTCAACCAGCGTTACTGACTCCTGCCGGACAGAAGAAGTTATTTCAATTGCCGGTTTATATCGAGCAGTCAATTGCTGAGTGTGATCAGTTAGGTGTTGTAGAGCCTTATACCGGATTGTCATTCAAAGCCGAAAAACAATGGTTTCAAGAGCATGTTTCTCTCTGTGCTTTAGGGATGACACCTCACGCGATTAATAAACAACAGCCTGACGGCAATGATGAGCAGGTCATTACGCGTGCTGTCGAGCGATTTACCACGTTACGAATTCAACAACGGCTGGAGGATACGTTAGGATTACCTCCCTTGCCGCCATCGATGAAAAAGCTGGTTGAGCTGCGCTCTGACCCCGCTGCTGGAATTGATGACCTGGTGCCGCTTGTCCGTGGAGATGCGAGTCTTGCTGCTCAGGTAATGAGCTGGGCGGCCTCACCTTACTACGCAGCACCTGGTGATGTGCATTCTGTTGAAGATGCGGTGATTCGTGTTTTAGGTTTTGATCTGGTCGTTAATTTGGCGCTGGGCGTGGCCATGGGTAAAGCGCTGTCATTACCGGAGGATATGCCACGGGATGCTGTTCCCTATTGGCAGCAATCGGTCTTTACTGCTGCCACCGCGGAGCTGCTTTGTAAAAAAATGCCGGCGGAGATCCGGCCGAAGCCTGGTTTGGTTTATCTGGCGGGTTTACTGCAAAATTTCGGTTACCTGGTGCTTGCTCATCTGTTTCCGCCTCATTTTTCATTGCTATCACGCTATATCGAAGCTAATCCGCATATGGCACTGGAGTTTATTGAAAAGCAGGTGCTGAATGTGACCCGGGAGCAGGTCGGTGGCTGGTTGTTGGACAATTGGGGACTGCCTGAGGTTGTGGTTGAAGCGGTACGTCATCACAACGACCTGGCCTACGAGGGGCATGCTGGTCTTGAAGCCAAGGTGTTGCATGTTGCGAGTCGTGGCTTACGTGCCCGGGAGATGGCCGACGGCCCGGTTGAATTAGTGCCTGATGGGATTCTTGCTGAGCTTCAGCTGACACAGGCCGATGTTGATGCGGTGTTGGAAAAGGTGCAGGAAAGTCATGTGGAATTAGATTCACTGGTGCATACCATCATGCATGCTTAATCAGGTTTCTCACAGAGGGGCTCGTGTTTAAAGAGTGAAACAACGATTGGTTAGATCGTTGTTTCACTTTCCAGTAGCTCGAGCTCTTCTAGTTTTTCCAACCAGTCCGTTTCTATCTCTTCAGATTTTTGCTGTAACTCACCCTGCTGCTGCAACAGCTGCTTAAGCTTTTCCTTATTGGCGTCTTCGTAAAGGGTGTTATCTGCCAGCTGGCTTTCCAGCTCTTGTAACTTTGTGGTGGTCTTGTCCAGTGCTGCTTCAAGTTTATCCACTGAATTTCGCAGTGGGCGAAGGGCCTTGCGGCGCTCAGCTTCCAACCGTTTTTGCTCTTTCTTTTCAGCGGCACTTAATGAGCGATTTTCCCGTGGCGCCTCGGCGGCCTGATTTTGTCCCCGCCGCTGGCTGGCCAGCCACTGTTGATAGTCATCCATGTCGCCGTCAAAAGAGGCAACGCTGCCATGGGCTACCAGCATAAACTGATCCACGGTATTACGCAGTAAGTGACGGTCGTGGGATACCAGAATCAATGCGCCTTCAAAGCTTTGCAGCGCCAGTGTCAGTGCGTGTCTGACTTCGAGGTCCAGGTGGTTGGTCGGTTCATCCAGGAGCAACAAATTAGGGCGTTGCCAGGCGATAAGTGCTAACGCAACCCGGGCTTTCTCCCCGCCGGAGAACAGCTTAACCGGCTCCAGTGCCCGGTCGCCATTGAAGTCAAAGCTACCCAGGTAGTTTCTGATCTCCTGGTCGCTGGCTTTAGGGGAGATGCGTTGAATATGCAACGCTGGCGATGCCTCAAGATCCAGTGCCTCAAGTTGATGCTGAGCAAAGTAGCCTATCTTCAGATGCTCACCCGCTTTATAAAGTCCGCTGACCAGGGGCAGGTCTTGAGTCAAAGACTTTATCAGGGTGGATTTGCCGGCACCGTTAGGCCCCAGAAGGCCGATACGGTCGCCAGGCGATAGTGTCAGTTTTACATTGTTGAGTAACGGCTGCTGATAACCCAATGCGCAATCATCCAGACTCAGCAAGGGGAAGGATATCTTATCCGAAGACTGAAAAGAGAAACTGAAAGGGCTGTCTACATGGGCAGGTGCGATAAGCTCCATCCGCTCAAGTTCTTTAACCCTGCTTTGTGCTTGTTTAGCTTTAGTCGCTTTAGCTTTAAATCGTCGAACAAAATTCTCAATCTCAGCAATTCGGACCTGTTGTTTTTCGAATTGTGACTGTTGCTGGGCCAGTCGCTCGGCTCTGCGCTTTTCAAAGTCGCTGTAGCCTCCTTTATAAAGCTCTGTCTTCTGTTGGAACATGTGCACGATATGTGTGCTCACCGCATCCAGGAAGTCCCGGTCATGGGAGATCAGCAGAAGGGTGCCCTGATAATTACGTAACCACTGTTCCAGCCAGATCGTAGCATCCAGATCCAGGTGGTTGGTGGGTTCATCCAACAACAGAATGTCAGAGTGGCTCATGAGAGCCTGGGCCAGGTTAAGGCGAATACGCCAGCCGCCGGAAAAAGTATTGACTGGCCGCTCTGCATCGGCCGTAGTGAAGCTCAGGCCATTTAGTAACTGATGGGCGCGAGCTTCGGCACTGTAACCATTCACCGCATCCAACTGGGCATGTAGCTCGCCAATACGGTGATGATTTCCGGACTGTTCAGCGTTATCTAAGGCTTGTTGAATGCTGCGTAATCGCTGATCACCATCGAGAACATAATCTATAGCGCGTTGATGGCTGTCACCAACCTCCTGAGCCATGTGGGCAATAGTCAGATTGCCCGGTAGCTGCAAATCCCCTTCATCGGGCTGCAGTTGTCCTAAGATGAGTTTAAACAAAGAAGACTTGCCAACGCCATTGGCGCCGACAATGCCGACTTTCTGGTTGGCGTGGATCGTTAATTGCGCTCTGTCTAGCAGGCGCATATGTCCACGTTGTAAGCTAAGCTGGTTTAACTGAATCATGGCGGCGGATTTTAGCATAGATGATTGAAGATAATGAGCTTTGGCGGTACGCAGTACAGGTTTATTCGGATCCAGAAACATCCGAACTTTTTCTGACATTGCAAAACCGTCATCACTTGGGCGTAAACAGTCTGCTGTTTGCTCTTTGGCTGGCTGATCAGGGACGAACGTTGCCTGAAGGACTGGATGATTCTGACGCCAAAAAATGGCGCTTAGAACTACTGGCTCCCTTACGAAATTTACGATATCAGCTACGGGGTTTAAAGGCGTCTTCGGAAGAGGAAGAGTGTTATCAGCAATTAAAGATAGCCGAGTTGTCAGCAGAAAAAGTTGAGATTGGGCTGCTCTTCGAGCTACAAGATTGCTGCCCCAGGACAACGCATCTGGCTGGCCTAAGTTATCGAAATCTTTGTTCTATCGCGGAAATAGAGCCAGAGGTGAGCGGAGAACTACAGACTTTATTAAGTCATTTAAGCGATAAAGCCACGTCGAACGGTAGTATTTAATGGAACTTTTCAGTTTAATGGATTACTAATCGCTGATAACTGACTCTTGGATTAAAGGAATGACAATGAAAAAGACGCTGGTGGCCGTGGCCGTGGCAAGTATTGTATTGGTTGGCTGTGGAGCTGAAAAAGAACCGGCTGCTCCGGTTGAGAAGCCTTATACCCTGGAGACTGAGCAGCAAAAGCTGGGTTATAGCTTAGGCCTGATGTTGGGTGAGCGGCTTAAGGCGGACGTGGAAGAGTTGGACGTAGACGCGCTGCGTCGTGCTGTTGAGACGGTATATTCCGGTGCTGAGCCACTGTTGAAGCCGGAAGAAGTTGAAGCAACCATGATGGCCTTTCAAAAGAAGAAGGTCGAAGAACAGCAAGCCGCTTTAACCAAGATGGCTGAAGAAAATCTGACTAAAGGTCAGGCCTTTATGGCAGAGAATGCTAAGAAAGAGGGGGTTGTTACCACTGAGTCGGGGCTTCAGTACGAAGTGTTGACTGCCGGAGAAGGTGCTAGCCCGGTGGCAGAAGATACCGTCAAAGTACACTATCGCGGCTCGCTGATTAACGGCACGGATTTTGATAGTTCTTACAGTCGTGGCGAGCCAGTTTCATTCCCGCTAAATGGTGTAATTCCTGGTTGGACAGAAGGTCTGCAACTGATGAAGGTCGGTGGTAAGGCGCGTTTAGTGCTTCCCGCTGAGTTAGCTTATGGGCCTGGCGGTATGGGTGAGGCTATCGGACCTAACGAAACCCTGGTATTTGAAGTTGAGTTGTTAGAGATTAATCCTGCGCAGTAACGCGCTGTTGTTGATCAAAAACGTTGAAGCCACCCAATTGGGTGGTTTTTTTTGGTGCGTCGAAAATGGCCTGACCGAAAACGTCATTAATTTCGGGCGATTTTGACAGTTCATTTATAAAAATATTTCAACATTATTAAGGTGTTACATATCTGATGTTCAGCGACTTTCTGTACAGAATCAAAACAGTTGCTAAACTGAATGACTGAAAGTTAACTCTATCGATTAAAAGAATAAAGAAGTGGAATGCTCTTTGCAGAGCAAAAGCTTATAGCAATGCTGATGAATACAGCCCTGTTTTGAATATTCTTTAATACGTTACAAAGTGAGGAAGCATCCAATGAAGAAAACCCTGATTTCTGCTGCCACCCTGATGGTTGCTATGACAGGTACTGCAATGGCTGGTACTTTAGAAACTGTGAAGGAGCGTGGCGCAGTTCAGTGTGGTGTAACTAGTGGTGTACCGGGTTTTTCAGTACCTGATGATAAAGGTAACTGGAAAGGGCTGGACGTTGATTTGTGCCGGGCTGTCGCTGCTGCCGTGCTGGGCGATGCATCTAAAGTTAAGTTTGTTCCTTTGAACGCTAAAGAGCGTTTCACCGCACTGGTATCTGGTGAGGTTGATGTTCTGTCCCGGGTAACAACCTGGACTCAGACCCGTGATACTCAACTGGGTATTAACTTTGCGGGTGTGAACTATTACGACGGTCAGGGGTTCCTGGTGAAAAATGAGCTGGGCCTGAAAAGTGTTAAAGAACTGGATGGTGCGACCGTATGTGTGCAGTCAGGTACGACAACTGAGCTGAACATGGCTGACTATTTCCGTGCTGAGGGTATTAGTTATACTCCGGTAGTATTTGATACTAATGATCAGGCTGCTCAAGCGTTTGACAGTGGCCGTTGTGACTCCTTTACCACTGACCTTTCACAGGCCGCAGGCCTGCGTACCCGAATGCAGGATCCTTCAGCTGTAGGCGCTCTGCCAGAAGTTATATCGAAAGAGCCGCTAGGCCCTGTTGTACGTCAGGGTGATGATACCTGGTTTAACATCGTGAAGTGGTCGCACAATGCGATGCTGAATGCTGAAGAGCTGGGAATAACTTCAGCTAATGTTGATAAGATGAAAGCTGAAAGTACTAATCCAAACGTGAAACGCCTGGTCGGTCTGGATGGACCTAAAGGTAAAGGCATGGACCTGGCGGATGACTGGGCATACCAGATCGTTAAGCAGGTGGGTAACTACGGTGAAGCTTATGAGCGTAACGTAGGTAAGGGATCTCCACTGGGGCTGGACCGCGGTCTGAACGCTTTGTGGAATCAGGGTGGTTTGCAGTACGCTCCACCAATGCGTTAACAGCGCTGATGAACGGCTGGCCCGATAGGCCAGCCGTTTTTGTTTCTGCTGTTCTTTTCTTTCATGCAGCGGCAGAAGGATCTGTGTACTGATTTCTGGAGTTAACAATGTCCTCAGACATTTCGAATTCAAGTCACAAGCCTGATGGTGGTCCAGTGCAGCCGAAATCGCCACCGACGGACAAAACAAAATTCTGGAACGATCCTAAAAAACGATCGTTACTGTTCCAGGTGTTGCTTTTGTCAGCGCTGGGTTTCGTTTTTTATACCATCATTGATAATACGTTGACTAACCTTGAACAACGGGGTATCACCACTGGTTTTGACTTCCTGACCAGTGAAGCAGGCTTCGGTATCGCTATGAGCCTTATCGATTATACGGAAGCGTCCAGTTACGGGATGACTTTTTTAGTCGGCCTGCTAAATACGATTTTGATTGCAGTAATGGGGATTTTTGCCGCGACCATTCTGGGCTTTATTCTTGGTGTGGCGCGATTGTCGGATAACTGGTTAATCTCAAAGTTTGCAACCTTTTATATTGAAATTTTTCGTAATATTCCTTTACTGCTACAGATCTTTTTCTGGTACTTCGCGGTGCTACGAACGCTGCCACACCCTCGGCAGAGTATTGAGTTTTTGGGTTCATTTATTAACAACCGGGGCTTTATTTTTCCTGCGCCAGTGGCTGAAGATGGTTTTGGTCTGGTGGTGTTTGGTTTTATTGCGGCTGTGTTGGGCAGTTGGATTATTTCTCGCTGGTCGGCTAAGCGCCAAGAGCGAACCGGACAGCAGTTTCCGGTATTTCTGGCCAGCATTGGTTTGATTGTCGGCGTTCCGCTGATTCTCTTTCTGTTGAGTGGCATGCCGATGGGGTTGGAGCACCCAGAGTTGAAAGGTTTTAATTTTAGGGGCGGCATCACCGTCATTCCTGAATTGATCGCGCTTTGGCTGGCACTGAGTATCTATACTGCAGCCTTTATTGCCGAGACTGTGCGGGCGGGTATCCTGGCCGTGTCCCATGGTCAGACCGAGGCCGCATCGGCACTGGGCATTTCAAAAGGGAAAACATTGCGATTGATTGTTATTCCACAGGCGATGCGGGTTGTGATCCCCCCTTTAACCAGTCAGTACCTTAATCTGACGAAGAACTCTTCGTTAGCGACTGCGATTGGTTATCCGGATCTGGTTAACGTCTTCGCCGGAACCACGCTGAACCAGACCGGTCAGGCGATAGAGGTTATTGCGATGACGATGGCGGTTTATCTGACGCTGAGTCTGCTCACGTCTTTCTTTATGAACTGGTATAACGCCAGAATTCAGCTAACGGAACGCTAGGAGGGGATGTTATGAAATATGAATTACAACCCGCGATGCCCCCACCGTCTAACCTGATAGGTGTTGTTGGCTGGCTGCGTAAAAACCTGTTTAACGGGCCATTTAATTCAGTTGCAACCATCGTGGTCGGATTCTTTCTGATCAGTTTCATGGTGCCAGTGATTCAGTGGATCTTCATTGATTCCGACTGGGTGGGTGACAGCCGTGATGCCTGTAATAGTGGCGGTGCATGCTGGGTGTTTATTATTAGCCGGTTAGATCAGTTCCTTTATGGCTTCTATCCTGAAGCGGAACTTTGGCGCCTGCAGCTGGCCTTTATCCTGCTGATCGGTTCGATTGTCTGGTTAGTGATGCCCCAGACACCCAAAAAGGGATTGGTTGCGGTGTGGCTATTGGTTATCTACCCGGTGGTGGCTTTCTTCCTTTTGTATGGTAATTCGTTCGGGCTTATTCAGGTTGAAACCCATTTATGGGGAGGACTGAGTCTGACGCTGGTATTGGCAGTCGTGGGGATAGTGGCATCGCTGCCTCTGGGAATTGTATTGGCGCTGGGGCGTCAGTCTGAGATGCCGATTGTACGTTCAGTCTGTGTCATTTTTATTGAAATCTGGCGGGGCGTACCGCTGATTACGGTGCTCTTCATGGCGTCGGTTATGTTGCCGTTGTTCTTTCCCGAAGGGATGAGCTTTGACAAATTACTGAGGGCGTTAATCGGCATTACGTTGTTCCAGTCGGCCTATATGGCGGAGGTTATCCGGGGTGGCCTGCAGGCCATTCCCAAGGGGCAGTATGAGGCTGCTGATGCGTTAGGTCTGGGGTATTGGCAGAAGATGATTCTGATCATCATGCCACAGGCGCTGAAGCTGATGATTCCGGGCATTGTTAATACGTTTATCGCCCTGTTTAAAGATACCAGTCTGGTATTGATTATCGGCCTGTTTGATCTGCTGGCGATCGGCCAGGCAGCGAATCAGGATCCGAAATGGATCGGCTATTCCACAGAAAGTTACCTGTTTGTTGCCCTGATGTTCTGGGTGTTTTGTTTCAGTATGTCGCGCTATTCGCAACAACTGGAGAGAAAATTACACACTGGCCACGGCAACCGAGCCTGATAACAGAGAGATTTAGACATGAGTCATTCACAAGCGACTGATAAATTGATGGTGGAACTGCGCGACCTGAATAAGTGGTACGGCGAGTTTCATGTTCTGAAGAACATTAACCTGGAAGTAAGGCAGGGCGAAAAGATTGTTATCTGTGGTCCATCCGGCTCCGGAAAATCAACCATGATTCGCTGTATTAATCATCTGGAAGAGCATCAGAAAGGGGATATTATTGTTAGTGATATCCCGCTGAATGAAGATATTAAAAATATCGAAGCGATCCGTAAGGAAGTGGGTATGGTGTTTCAGCACTTCAATCTGTTTCCGCACCTGACCGTATTGGAAAACTGTGTGCTGGCGCCTATTTGGGTGAAAAAAATGCCCCGTAAGGAAGCCGAAGCGCGCGCGATGGAGCTGCTTGAACGGGTAAAAATTCCCGATCAGGCACTTAAGTATCCGGGGCAGTTATCCGGTGGGCAGCAGCAGCGGGTAGCAATCGCGCGTTCACTCTGTATGAATCCCGACGTGATGTTGTTTGATGAACCAACCTCGGCTCTTGACCCTGAGATGATCAAAGAGGTACTGGATGTAATGATTGAGTTGGCAAACGAAGGGATGACGATGCTTTGCGTAACCCACGAGATGGGTTTTGCGAAGACCGTTGCAGATCGGGTTATCTTTATGGATGGCGGACAGATCGTTGAAGAGAACGAACCTCACGAGTTCTTTAACAATCCACAGCATGAGCGGACTCAACTGTTCTTAAGCCAGATTTTACAGCACTAAAAGCTGCGGCTAGAGGCAATAGCGACGCTTGCTAGCTATTAGAAAAGTGAAAAACCGCCTCTATGGGCGGTTTTTTGTGAGCAGGGGCTGCGGAGTCAACGCACTGTCAGGTTTAATCCTCAGACCTTTGATTAGCCATGTGAGGCTTCTTCGTACTCCGCTTCGTTTAGTTGGCCATCTTTATCAATATCCGCTGAAACAAATGCGGCTTCAAGACCTTCAACGCTTTTTGCTTCTTCCAGACTGATAGCACCATCAGCGTTAATGTCGACGGTTTGAAAATCTGGCATTTCACCGGCAAAGGTAGAGGCAGAAACGGTTGTCAGGGCGATAGCGCATAGGGTTTTGATGTTCATATTTGAAGCTCCTTGATTTAAGTTCGAAACGTTTTGTTATTGATATCTCCTATAAAGCAGCCTTTGTGCCATGATGGTTTAGTTCTTATAAATCAATTAGTTATTCGTTCTCATGGGGTTCTGTCAGAACAAAACTGTCTCTATTGGCCATCGGGATATTTTGATTTAAATGTAACTTATTGATTTATAACTAATTTAATTGTCTTCAGGCGGAGACCTAAGAAACGGGGCTACAGTGTTGAATGACGTTTTTTTGGTGATCTGAGGAAAGGGGTTAAAGCCGGTTTTACCGCTCCTTTCTAGTTGATGTGTATAGAGGAGTTGAGCGTATATTTGTTACTAGCAGAGTCCAGCATCGCAGTGGCACAGGGTTATCTGATATCAGCTTGATAGCTGTTTCTACAATTATTTTGCGTCTTTTTCTCCTCTGGTTCGTCTTGATATATGTAAGATTATTTAGTTTGAGGAAGATACCGATGAAAGTTGTTAGTTTTAAAATTTGTCCTTTTGTTCAGCGAGTAACCGCTCTGCTTGAAGCCAAGGAGGTCTCTTATGAAACTGAGTACATCAGTCTGAAGAGTAAACCTCAGTGGTTTGAGGAGATCTCTCCTCACGGGCAGGTGCCGGTACTCATTACGGATAATGGACAGCCGCTATTTGAGTCGGATGCGATTGTTGAGTACCTGGAGGAAGCTTATCCGGTGCTCTCCTCTGCTTCCTCTTTGGAACAAAAGGCTATCAACAGGGCATGGGGTTATCTCGCGACTAAGCATTACCTGGTTCAATGCAGTGCGCAGCGAAGTGCTGATCAGGCAACACTCAATGCGCGTAGCTTAAAGCTAGAAAAAGCATTCTCTTCAATTGAAGGGGCTTTGGGTGATACCCCTTATTTCAATGCTCAGTCCGTGGATATTGTAGATATTGCCTGGCTTCCGTTATTACACCGAGCTGCAATTATTGAGAAAAACACAGGATATGATTTTGTGGGTAACTACCCTAAGCTTAAAAAATGGCAGCGGACTCTTTTAGCTTCAGGCTTAGCTGAAAAATCAGTATCTGAAGACTTTGAAAGGGTATTTACAGATTTTTACCTATCCGCGGACACTTATCTTGGAAATAAAGCTAATGTTTGTGACCAGCCTGTTGGTCAGGGCTGCGAAAGTTGTTGTTAATGGCTGAGTTGGTCAGTTTTGGCAACAGTCATTTTTTTCAAGTTTAATCATGCTTAAGTCATAGGGTGCCTTTTTGAATATTGAAAATTTATGGGGAGAATATAGCAGTAACCTCAGAGCATTTTTACAATCAAAAATTTCAGATCGTGATGATGTGGATGATCTGCTTCAGGAAGTATTGATTAAGACCCATAATCAGATTGGCACCCTTAGATCGAAGGATAAGGTTAAGCCTTGGTTATTTAAGATAGCGACTAATACGATTATCGACTTCTATCGAAAACGGGGTCGAGGTGTAAGTGTGGAACTGGATACGCTTTGGCAAAGGGAAAATGAGGTCGATATACAGTTAGAGCTGAGTGCCTGTATTCTTCCTTTTATTAATGAATTACCGCCAGAAACCGCCGAGGTTCTAAGGGTGGTGGATCTTCAAGGGATCTCTCAGAAACGATATGCCGCAGAACTTGGGATAGGGTATTCGACATTGAAATCCAGAGTGCAGAGAGGGAGATCTCAATTACGCACTCTGTTTGACAGTTGTTGTCATCTTGAATTGGATCGGCGTGGAAGCGTTGTAAGTTATGAATCAAAGTCAGGTTCATGTAAGGGCTGCTAACTGTAAGAATACGTTGTACAACTCTCAGGCCCCATTGGAGAAACGAAAATCGACAATTAATTGAACTGCGAATGTATCAAATGGTTGTTTGAGACGAACAACAGATTTACTTTAGCTCATTAATAATTCCGTTGGACCCGACTGCATAATAAACCCCGTTGCCAAACCCCACTGAATAAACCCCGGTACTGGTGGGCCCGTACGGGTCGCGTTTATGGACCTCCCAACTACGTAACATTGCGCCGCTGCCAGTGTCCCATAACTGTACGGAACCTGAGGCGGTACCGGTGAGAAGTCGACTGCTATCTGCTGAGAAGCGTGCTGAGAGGAAGCTAAGGCGTCTTCCGAAAAGGTCCCGGTTGTCTGACAGGGTATGCAGGACTTCGCCGTCCTGGGTGCTCCAGATAAGCGCCCGGTCGAGGCTGCCGGAGCTGAACGCCAGTTGTTTACTGGGGGAGAGCGCGACGGTATCGACAATATTGCCAAGTTTCAGGCTGTGGATAACTTTATTGCTCTGAACATCCCAGAGTTGCGCGTTGTAATCATCGTCCCCGGTGAGTGCCAGTAAGGCGTCTTCGCTCAGATCAACAGATTTCACCCGTGCATTGTGGCGAAAGGTTTGCATAACGCCGCCACGTTTGACGTCAAAATAGACCGCGGTATGATCCGCCAGACCCAGCAGCGCATAATTACCGTTAGGGGAAAGATCCATTGCAAGGATTTCGGCTGGTGAGCTCCAGAACCCCTCCGGCTGACCATTGCTCAAATTCCACAGTACCAGGTCCTGTTGGTTGGCAGTTGCGGCATAGAGTTCGTCGGGAGAGAATGCGCTGGCGGCGATAAGACTGAAGTCGCCTGCCCGGTGGTTCCAATTATACAGCCGCTCATGGTCGGCCAGACTCCAAAGGCTTCCACCGTGATTAAAGGAGCCGATAGTGGTGTAACGCGCGGTAGGAGAAATAGAGGCTGAATACGCACCTTGCAGGGCATATTCGACATGCTTAGCCGGTTTATCACCCCCGCTACAGCCGGTTAGTATTGCGGTGGCTACCAGTGCGCAACCTAAAGCGCCCAGCCTGTTGTTCATAACGTTTCCCTGCGATCAGTGTAGGCGGTTTAGCAAAAGTGTTGAGGTGTTATGCCTGGGTTTCAGCGAACACCTGTTCACGATGAGCGGTGTGCAGAACCTCGATCATTTTGTCCTCGAGGGAAAAGCGTTCCTCTAATGATTCGCCTAATGAGGACAGCTGGCAGGTCAGTTCGTGCATCTCCTGCAGCGTTTGTCCTTCAAAGGTCGAGTAGAGATCATTGAAGTCCAATGCTGCATCGGTGCTGGTTTGAATGCGGGGGAATAGCTCCTGCGCGGTCTCCAGGCTGCCATCATTGAACTCACTACCCTCTTTCAGCAGTTGTTCATACACTTCGAAGTGGCCGGAAGAGATATAATCCATCATCAGCTGAGAGAACTCCTGAATACGATCTTTCAGGGCGTCATCGACATCCTGCTGTGGCAGCGAGACAAAGGTACTGATGAGTTTTTGACGCTCTTCAAGCCAGCTATCTATAATATCGCTGACACCTCCCCAGCGTTCCTGGGCGTTTCGGCATTTTTCTAGCATAGCTGGCCTCCTTGTTATAAAGACAGTAGTTGTGACTGCTTGATCTTAATACTAATCCTATCGTTGCGAACTAGGCAATAGCAGAAGCGCTTTCCTTTGCGGTTACTCAAACTTAGGAGGGGACGCTGATATTTTTTCTCAAAAATGGTACAAATATGCTAACTCTATGATTAACTCATTGTTTTGAGATCGAACAGGTCTTTATAACCCGGTTAGGAAGCTGAATAATGCTAAAACGTTTATTGCTAATGGTGTTTTTGGGAGCGCTGTTACAGCCTGCCTGGGCCGCAGATGAGCCTGTTGAAGGCGCTGAAGATGATTATGTAAACTATATTGAGCTGAAGCCCTTCGTGTCTAATTTTGTTAGCCCGGGTAAGCTGCGGTTTCTGAAGTGTGAAATTACTATTCAGGTGACCAGCCCTGCCGCTCATCACGCAGTGAACTATCATAAACCTGAGGTTAGGCATGAGATTCTGATGCTGTTGAGCTCGAAAGAAGAGGAACAGCTAAAAACGGTTGATGCCCAGCATCTATTAGCTCAGGAAGCCTTACAGAAAGTACAGCAGGTATTGTTAGCTGAAGAGGGGGAAGCCTTTGTCGCCGACCTCTTCTTTACCAGTTTCGTGTTACAGTGAATCAGAGATAAAAAAACCCGCTAAGCGGGTTTTTTATCCATATATATTTTGCTCATGGTTTATTGGGCGAGATAGTCCGCAAGGTAGTCATCAAAGTTCTGCGTATCGCTCATCTCGATCTGCGCCTGTTCTTCCCTGGAGCTAACCGTTAACTGTTCAAGATAGCCCTGTTGCTCAGTGCTGATGCGCATGCTGATGCTAGTAGTGATACGGCATACCGCAGTCCGTTCGCTGTGACGAGAGAGAGCGTGGCCCACAATCTGCTGACGGCTCTACGGGGGTCTGGGCGAATGAGGGAGTGCAGGCGGCTGGTGGACACTGCGCTCTTCGGTACTGCTACTGCTACT
>JAIBCZ010000211.1 GCA_024679645.1 Amphritea sp. | reverse complement strand
TAGCCCCCCAGATCAAAGTGCTTTAGCTGTTCAGCATCGGTAATCTGGTTTTTAATCGCGTAGCGACACATCAGTCCCCGGGCTTTTTTGGCAAAGAAGCTGATTATTTTATATTGTCCATTCTTCCAGTCCTTAAATACCGGGGTTATTATTCTGCCCTGAAGGTTCTTTGGCTTAACTGATTTAAAGTACTCATTAGAGGCCAGATTAACCAACACTGGTTGAGTGTTCTCTGTCAGGGACTGGTTGAGGTCGTCCGTGACAACTTCGCCCCAGAATGCGTAGAGGTCTTTGCCCCGGTTGTTCGGCAGCTTAGTGCCCATCTCCAGACGATAAGGTTGCATGAGATCTAGTGGCTTCAGTACACCGTAAAGGCCCGACAGGATACGCAGATGTTTCTGTGTGAACCCCAATTCCGTTTCGTTGAAATCCTGCGCATTCAGTCCGCTATAAACATCGCCGTTAAATGCGAGTACCGCTGGCTTGGCATTGTCGGGGTTAAAGGGCAGAGACCAGCTCTCATAGCGAGCAACATTAAGTGCAGACAATTTATCGCTGAGCTTCATAAGTTCGGCGATATCTTGTACTGAGTAATCGCGCAGCTGCTGTATAAGCTGGCTGGCGTGATCCAGGTGCTGTGGTTGAGTGTAGAGACTTGTCGTAGCCGGAGTCTCGTAATCGAGATTTTTTGCAGGAGAGATAACCAGTAGCATAGTATTTTGTATCGTTTTTGGATGATTGACTGATCCTAAACTAAAAAGGCCAGCACTGGGAAGAGCTGGCCTGATTAGTTGTTACTATCTGGGTGATAGCGTAGCGTGAGAAATATCTCAGGAATGAAGCTTTAGGTTTAGTTCGTCCACCACTTCACTCCAGTCTGAATCGCTGTTCAGGCTCTCTTTTAAAAAGTGCGCCTGATCGGCAGTCCAGAATGTTGCTTCATTCAGCTTGATTTTGTGACTGAAAAGGGTGTGTGTACGGATAAACTGATTGATAGATGAATCATCACTGGGTAACCCCAGCTGCTCGAATAGAGTATTCATCGTATGAGCGGACTTGTTCATCATGACCTCCATCTCTGGCTGATTGTCTGTTAAGTCTTGGCCTTGATAGAGGTTTTGTCAAAAGCTCAGGTTGATCAGTTTAGTCGTTACTGCCTGGCTGCTGGCCTAACTTCTTTTTTTCATCTAGCTTGATGTAGATAGCCAGAGCACCAAAGGTACCTATAGCGACCAATATTGAAATAATATAAGCATTGGCGCTTTCGTTTCCTACCGCACGGGTATACATCGCTGAGGTTAACATGCCCCCCACAAAACAGAGTGCCGTCATCACAATGCTAGTGACAATTGTCGCGGCTTTGCGATCCGGTGCCCGTCTGATCATAATAATCAGCGTTATAAGTAGCGAAGCGAGAACAATAAAAGAGGGGATAAGCGCTAACATAGTGGTTCCTTACATAAGAGATGGCTATTTGTACCACTGATTACTGTCTGAAAAAACCCTCAAAGGGATACTCTGTTGATTTCAGAGGCTATAGCGTCGATTTTCTTGTATTATAAAGCGCAATTTTAGTTAGCTTTCAGAAAAAGATAATCAGATGACCAAGCAGACAGTTCTGACCGGAATAACAACCACCGGTACCCCACATATTGGTAACTATCTTGGTGCCATTAAACCCGCTATTGAAGCCAGCCTTAACAGTAATAATAACAGCTACTTCTTTCTTGCTGATTTTCATGCGTTGATTAAGTGTCACGACCCTGAGCGGGTAGCGCGTTCAACCCGGGAAATTGCCGCGACCTGGCTAGCACTTGGACTGGATACCGATAAGGCGACTTTTTACCGCCAGACTGATATCCCCGAGATTACCGAGCTGACCTGGATTCTTACCTGTATGACGTCTAAAGGTTTGATGAATCGTTCCCATGCGTATAAGGCGTCTGTGGATGCTAATCGTGATGCGGGTCGGCAGGATGACGATGATGTGACGATGGGGCTGTTTAGTTATCCCATTTTAATGGCGGCAGATATTTTGATGTTTAATGCCGACATCATTCCGGTAGGTAAAGATCAGATTCAACATATCGAGATGGCGCGGGATATTGCTGGTCGTTTTAATCATACCTACGGTACGTTGTTTAACATGCCCGAAGCTCAGGTTGACGAACAGAATCAGCTAATTCCAGGCTTGGATGGTCGGAAGATGTCCAAAAGTTATGATAATACCATCCCTCTCTTTAGCACTTCAGATGATCTGTATAAATTGATCAAACAGATCAAAACAGATGCCCTTGAACCTGGCGTGCCTAAAGATGCAGATAACAGCACGATATTCCAGCTTTACGCAAATTTTGCTTCTGCTTCTGAGCAAGCCGCGATGCGAACCCGGTTTGAAAACGGTATTGGCTGGGGTGATGCGAAAAAAGAGCTGTTTGAGTATCTTGATAGCTATCTGAGTGGTCCCCGCGATGAGTATAACCGCCTGATGGGTGATCTGGGTTATGTTGAGCAACAGCTACACAAAGGGGCTGAGAAAGCCCGGGTTCATGCCGTGCCATTTCTCGAAAAGGCCCGTGTTGCTGTCGGTATCCGGCCGTTAACCTGGCAAGCTGAGGCGGGCGCTCAGCAGGAAGCGAAGAAAGAAAAAGAGCAGTCTGCTGAGCAGGTTGCCCGGGCTGAAGAAGGTCGTCGTCGGGCTATCTTAATGCAGCTTAAGCCGATGCTGGATCGAGTGAATAATGCAGATGACAGTGCAGCAGAGGCTAAGGTGCTGATTGCAGAGAAAGAGACCGCTGTTGAGTCATTAAAGAAAAAAGCCAGACAGAAAGCGCAGAACGAACTGGATCTGTTGCGTGAAGAGCTGGCAGAGCTGTTAGGTTAAAGCTTAAAGGTTCTGCTTCTGAAACAAGCGCTCAAGGAGGGATGATGTTTTCCACGTTAATTTCAGCGGCAGAGCTGCATAATTTATTACAAAGTGATCAATCCGGTACGGTCATTTTCGACTGCCGTGCTTATTTGACGGCGCCGGCACAAGGGGTGCAGGCCTATCGTGAGGGGCATCTCCCTGGGGCAGGGTATCTCCATCTGGAGAATGACCTTTCTGCTCCTGTAACGGCTGACTCCGGTCGACATCCATTGCCTGATTTCACTGAACTGGCAGGAAAAATCCGCGCAGCTGGAGTTAATCCTGATACTCAGGTCGTCGTTTATGATGATTGTGGCGGGGCGATGGCTGCCAGAGCCTGGTGGTTGTTGCGAGTCTTAGGCCATTCTAATGTGGCAGTCCTGAATGGTGGTTACCCTGCCTGGATTACATTTGGCGGACAGGTCTCCGATCAGTTACCTTCAAAACCTCCTGGAACCTTTAGTGAAAACCCAGACCTTTCCATGTTACTGCCACTTGAACAGGTTGCTGGTTTTGCTTCTGAAGGGATACTGGTGGATGCGCGAACCCCGGAACGGTACCGGGGTGAACAGGAACCGATTGATCCGATTGCCGGCCATATACCCGGTGCAGTCAACCGCCCGCTACAGTTAAATCTGGCTGCTGATGGGTGCTTTAAAAGTGCTGAAATGTTGCGTCAGGAATGGAACTGCTTTCTTGGATCCTATAGCGCAGAGCAAGTGGCGCATTACTGTGGTTCTGGTGTCACTGCATGCCATAATTTATTGGCGATGGAACACGCGGGTTTAGCGGGCGCGAAAGTGTACCCAGGCTCCTGGAGTGAATGGATTCGTGATCCAAAACGACCGCTTGCGATAGGCGATTAGTTTTACAGTGCTTGTCCAATAACTCACCAAAAAGGCGGGATAATGGAATTTCAAACAGCCCGAACTTATATGCTGAGCCGCCCTGAGTCCTGGGAGGATTTTCCTTTCTATCCGGATGTGGCGGTGATGAAAGTTCGCAACAAGATGTTTGCGACCCTTTCCATTGAAGCGGGCCTGGCCCGGATGAATCTTAAATGTGATCCTGCTGAAGCGCAGATGTTGCGGGATATCTTCAGTGCTGTGTTACCGGGTTATCATATGAATAAGCGCCATTGGAATACCGTACTACTTGATGGCAGTATTCCTGCTGGGGAACTGGAACGAATGATTGATCGTTCCTACGGTTTGGTGGTTAAGGGGATGACGCGTAAAGAGCGCCAACCACTGGAGCTGAAATATGGCAGGGATGTTCTTTACCGGTAAACCGATCTTCCATAGATTGCTTAAATCAGAGCTATAAATAAAGCTAAGCTTACTTGTGCTCAATCTCTTTATATACTGGTTCTGTTCCTTCCTTCCTTAATATGGAGATTGATATGGCCCGCTTCCAGTCAGGTG
>JAIBCZ010000104.1 GCA_024679645.1 Amphritea sp. | reverse complement strand
CTCTGCCGAACAGGGGCGTAAGTATTTTAATGAGCGCCCGGTTGGCAGTCGGCTCAGTGCTGCGGTGTCTCGCCAGAGTTCTGTCGTTGAAAGCCGTAATGTCCTGGAGCAAGCGGTTGATGAGATGCAGCAACAGCACCCTGACGGAAATATTCCTTACCCAGCGTTTTGGGGCGGATACCGCCTGATTCCCACTCACTTTGAATTTTGGCAGGGACGGGAAAGCCGGTTGCATGATCGGTTTAGCTATACCGACGTCGAGGGCCAGTGGCAGGTTGACCGACTTTCCCCCTGAGATGACACTAAACTATAGAACTGAAAACGAGTGAGCTAATGACACAACAGATAACTGAGCAGTTACTTCCCTGTGTAGAGGTTGAACCTGCAAAATCTGCAACCGCAACGGTGATCTGGTTACACGGCCTGGGCGCTGATGGGCATGACTTTGAGCCGGTCGTTCCCGCTTTAAATCTACCGGAATCACTACCTGTCAGGTTTGTTTTTCCTAATGCCCCCTTGCAACCGGTAACCGTCAATGGCGGCATGGTAATGCCAGCCTGGTACGATATTCTGGAAATGAGTATCGAGCGTAAGATTGATGTCGATGGCTTACTGCAATCGGTTCAGCAGGTTGAAGCGCTTATTCAGCGTGAGGTCGATAGGGGAATCCCTGCGAACCGAATCGTTTTGGCGGGTTTCTCCCAGGGCGGCGCAGTGGCTTATCATACGGCGCTTTGTTATCCACAACCTTTGGCAGGCTTACTGACCTTGTCGACCTACATGGCGACCTCTGAGCTGATTGAACAGCAGCGTAGTGATGCTAACCAAAATATTCCTGTAGTGATCCATCACGGTACTGCTGATGATGTAGTGCCGATGAGCCTGGGCACCCAGGCAACAGAAAAATTACAGCAGTTGGGGTATCAACCCCAGTGGCATAGCTGGCCGATAGATCATGGGCTCTGTCTCGAAGAAGTAGAGTCCATTGGTGAGTGGCTGGTGCGAACTTTAGAAACGGAAATTAATTGAATGAATATCAGTAATAACTGCTACGTAGAGATCCATTACGCCCTCATCAATGAGGAAAATGAAGTGATGGATGGTTCGCGCGGAGGCGAGCCGCTTCCTTATATACAGGGTCAGGCTAACATTATTCCCGGTCTGGAAGCGGCGCTTCTCGGAAAGGCTAAAGGCGATACCTTTACAGTAACTATCGCGCCTGAACAGGGCTACGGAGAACGCGATGAGAGTAAAGTCAGTATCATTGATGCGGAGTCTTTTGCCGGATTTGATCAGATTGAAGAAGGCATGCTATGTCAGTTAGAGGGTGAAAATGGTGAACCACAGTTGGTGACCATCACCCTGATTGATGAGGATGAAGTGACGATTGATGCAAACCATCCCTTTGCCGGTAAGACGTTGAATTTTGAAGTTGAAGTTGTGGCTGTTCGTGAAGCAACAGAAGCTGAACTACGCGAAGGTATTGTTGGATAAGTTTAAAGAGATGGAGTGTTAGTCATGCGTTTGATTTTAGCCCTGTTACTACCCTGGGTGCAGTTTTTTACAATCGGCAGACCCTTTGCCGGCATAATCTGTTTGGTGCTTCAGTTAACACTGGTTGGCTGGCTTCCCGCAGCGATCTGGTCCGTATATGCGCTGAGCCAGTATAAGACCGATAAGAAGATAGAGGCTGCAATGGGCGGTAAAGAGTGATCCGTTAACGCATAAAGACTCAATTTTTACCTCTTCCGGTACTTCTTTATTCATTGTTGTTAATGAAGTACCGGACCACCGAACCCAAGGGGTTCCCCTTCTGTTGGTTCGCTAAATACCACCGTCTGAAAAATGATGCAGCGCGTTTTCTGCGAGCAAAAGAACTCGCCTGCGTGACTGTGCCTGCTCACAGGCTGGGTCTTACTCCGCAAACTTTCGACAGGCGGTTATTAAACCTTTTCCTGCCACTCCATATCGCCGATCTGCACATTTAACCATTCAAAACCAATTCGGCGGGCAACTGCTGCGGCGCCATCCAGGCTTTTGAATTCCCGTTCTTTGCGAGAGCGTTGCAGATCAAGCGTCATAACTTCTGCCTGCTTAGTAATAAATTTTAGCTGCCAGCCTCTGGCAATAGAAACGGGGGCTGCCTGACATGAATCAAACACGCCTGCCTTAAAAAGAAGCTTTATTTCTCTCTCTTGCATGATTAATTCCTTAATTTGTACTTTCTTAATAGAATATAGATAAGTATATATTATTTTATGATTAATCAAAAGTTTATTTCTAACTATTTGTTCTTGTAACTATCTGTTTTTAAAGGATTTTTTGAGGCGTTTTCAGATATATAGAGTGCTAAGATTAATCTTTGTTAACTAATTGATATATAAGGATTTATTTGTGTTTCTAAGTGATTGTATTTTTTAATAAGAGGGGAGGAAATGAGAAGTTTTATCTATCAATAATAAGTTATTGATGAATCAAAAATTAATTATTGATAGATGGTGCTGAAACTCAGATTAATAGGCCTGGGGTATGAAGCTATTGGGGAGGAGCAGGGAGGGAGGGCATAAAAAATGCCCCTGGAGGGCATTTTTAGTCAGTGATGTTTTCTTTAGCCATTGAGACGGTCGCGTAACATTGCTTCGACAATATCCAACTTGCTTTGCATCAGCTTAATAGCGCTGTCGCTGCTGTCGGTGGTCGGTGAAATCTGAATCATATCCAGTAGATCGACTAGAAACGCTTCTTCATTCATCTGTTTTAGCTGTTCGCTGTCCCAGGTCTTATGTAACTGAGCCATATGGGGTTCTCGCTCTACCGGTTGTTTGAATAGAGTAGAAGAGCAGGTGCGCCTAAGGGGCGTTTTCTGCATTCCTGTGTCTTTAAGGTATGGATGAGAAACGTGTTTTTATCAAGTGTGGTCTTTTGTTGAAGGCTTGCCGTGGATTAAAAAACTCCCCAAATTATTGATGAAATTCCAGCGCTTATTGAAATATGGGGTAGCGGGCAAGGCTTTATATTCAAAATACAATTACACCTGTTATTGAGTTATATCAATATTCTCTAATTTGATCAGGAGTAATATCTGTTACCAGTTAGAAACATTAAACAAAGGTAACTGTTATGGATCCGTATCTGTTCGAAACACTGTGGCCAAGTCTGTTGGGTGTTGCTGGAATGTCTATTGGTATGATCTGGGGATTTATTAAAATTCGTAAGCTGATGAGCGAAGACGGCAAAAAGTAATTTGCCGCCCAGATATAAAAGAGGCCGCAATAAGCGGCCTTTTTAATCTCCGGAATATCTGATTCAGCTGTGCTTCTGTGATGTGCGTATGCAGTTCCGACCCTCTTCTTTAGCCATATAAACGCCATTGTCAGCTTCTTTAATCAGGTTGTCGGGGCCTTTCATGTCTGCTGTGCGACAAGATACACCGACACTAACGCTTCCTTTCCATTCTCCATCTTCGCCGGCCGGCACGCTGAGGGCATTCACTGTTTGACGCATTTTCTCAGCAACGAGCAACCCGCCTTTCAAATCGGTATCAGGGCAGATAATGAGGAATTCATCGCCTCCTAAACGCGCCGTTATATCATCGTTGCGAACTGAATGCTTCAGAGTGTGTGACAGTTGCCTGAGTACTTCGTCGCCGGCATCATGACCATAGGTGTCATTAATCTGTTTAAAGTAATCAGCATCGATCATCATGCAACAGAGGGGTGTATTTGCCTGGCTGCTTTCCTGCCAGAGTTGTTCAAATGCTTTCAGTGCGTGGCGGCGATTTGGCAAGCCGGTCAGGGCATCTGTCAGGGCGATAACTTCCAGCTTATGGTTGGCCGATGCCAGGTCACGTGTTCGTTCTTCTACTCGTTGTTCCAGTGTCTGGTTTAAGAGATAGAGTTCCTGATTGCTTTCGGAAACTTGTTGAAAAAGTCCGGTGAGTGCAGTTAATAATGGCCCGGTAGATGATTCCTGATGAAGTTGCTCCTGCTCATATGCGTCTGCTGGTGATACCCCTGCTTCAATTTGACTGATCTGGCGAGACATCGATTTATCAGTACCCAGAATATGATAGGCCAGCCAGTGAATCAGAAATTTCATGACTTTATCGCATCGGTCCATTGTTTCGGGAGTAATGGTGCGGCTCATTTTCAGTACTTCATTAATAAAATGCTGGTGCGCTTTTTTATGGGGCTCAAGGTATCGGGGATCGATAGCTGCTTGTTCCATAAACGCTTCTTCTTCAGAAAAATGGTACTGGGTGTATTCGGTAAGTTCTTTGAAAAGTACTTCAACTTCAGAGTAGCGAGGAGTCTCCTTGCCTGAAATTAACTCGCCAAAGCGGTTAATAACATTCACAAGGTGGTGGTGTTGGTCATCAACATCAGCAATGCCTGTTAAAAAACTCTGGTCCCAACGAAAAGACTCCATACTATTACCTCTGATAAAATTTTCTGGAGTGAAGTTAAACAAATCTTACTCTCTTCAGAGATTGGTATAAACCTATCTAAGTCATTTCATATCAATGATTTAATAAAACTGTACTCATTATGTTGAGGGTTTTTCAGGAGTTTTTAAAACAAATATTACAATGTCAGCAGGCTGTAATGGCCAGTTTATGAAGCTGGCCGGATACAGGTTACTCTACAAAGGCAGCAAAACGCTCATCAATCTGAGTATCAGCCAGATGATTAATATAATTGCTCATCACTTTTTGTGACAGACCGAGAATGATCTCTAACAGATGTTTCTGGGTATAGCCCGCTGTGTAAAAGGAGGTGATATCGGCTTCATCTACCCGGCCACGGTTACGCACTATTAGCAGGGTCGTATCATGCAGTGCCTGCAGTTTTGCATTTGGCATTGCTTGCCGCTTGCGCAGTGCTGTTGTGAGCGCGTCATCAACTTTCATCATTTTTGCGATAGCAGCGTGAGCTGGAACACAGTAGTGACACTCGTGCTCGACGTTGATAGTTTGCCAAACTACGGTTAACTCTTCTGCGTTAAATGAACTTTCCAGAAACCATTTATGCAACATCTGGTATGCCTCAAGCACAACAGGCGACTCCGCCATAACACCGTGGAGGCTGGGGATTGATCCGAAGTTCTTAATCGAGTTTTGTAATAGCGGTTTACTGGCCTCCGGTGCCGTTGCCAGTGTATGTACTTGTAAATTATTCAT
Source organism: Amphritea sp. (assembly GCA_024679645.1). Classification (GTDB taxonomy): domain Bacteria; phylum Pseudomonadota; class Gammaproteobacteria; order Pseudomonadales; family Balneatricaceae; genus Amphritea. The sequence goes on along the minus strand of JAIBCZ010000104.1, from coordinate 2,101 downwards.
CTGATAGTCCTCGATAGTATAAAGTTCATAATTGAGCATCTGTTCAATAATTTTAGACTATTTGATCTTGAACGACAGTTCAAGTTATTATTTGAGCATCTGTTCAAGCTAAGGAGGCCTGTATGGCCAATGTTGCAAGGTATGATCGTGAAGAGGTCGTTCGCAAAGCGATGCTGCTGTTTTGGGAGAAAGGTTTTAATGGTACCTCGACCCGGGATCTTCAACGGACGATTGATATGCGTCCCGGGAGTATTTATGCGGCGTTTGGCAACAAGGAAAAACTCTATGGTGAGGCACTGGAATGCTATTCCCAGGAGATGTCAGGCATTCTGGCCCGTCATATAGCGGAGCAAGGCTCGCCGTTAGCCGGATTAGAAATGTTCTTTCGTAATGTGGTTATCGACCGGCGGGAATCAAATCCCAGCGAGGTCTGTATGTTGATTAAGACCCTGTCTGAAGTTAATGAGCAGCAATCAGAATTATTAGAGCTTTCCCGCGAACTTCTGAAACGGGCAGAAATTCGTTTCACCGGGATTCTTCAGCAAGCCCGGGATCAGGGTGAAATTGCTGCAACAGCAAATCCTGTCGTTCTGGCGAGACACCTTCAGGTGCAGATGATCGGATTGCGCCTTTATATGAAAACAAGTGGTAAACCTGAAGCGGTGCGAGAGTTAATCACGAATCTATTTAAGTCTATTGCCGTAAAGTAATATACCCTAACCGTGAGAACTGAGTGGTGTTTTACGACATCAGAAATGCGTCAGCTCAGTACCCAAAATACGTATAGTTTATCGCTTACTCAGCAAACGTGCTGATATAGTAACAACGTTATATTAGTTATTTTGGATGTAGTTATGTCGGTATCTGTTTATCGTCCTTTGTTTATTTTGTTTTTCCTGTCGCTATCAATGCTGTTAGGGGGGTGTAGCGAAGAATCAACAACGACGGAAAAGGCAGATATTTCTGTCCAGTCATATCAGCTTGATCTGGAAAATCAATCTGCATTTACTGATCAGCTTGCGGGTGACTATCTGGATAGCTCAGAAAAACTGAGTCAGCAGTTTTTGATCTCTAGTAAAGCCGGGGATGCGCATGGCTTTATTCGATACCGTAATGAAAGCTGGACGCTGGAATATATGGGCCGTAAAGCGTTTTATCAACAGATGCAACATCTGAATAAGGCCTACATATATCGCCATCAGCTTAATGACCTTTTTGATAGCTTTATGGATCTGCAAAAGCTATCCCTTCACCTTAAACATAGCCTGCAAAATGATGACCCGTTATTGGCTGAGCAGGTAATGAACAAGCTTGAGAAGGATCAGGAAATATCGCTCTCTTATCTGAGTGATTTTCGGCCTGTTACTGAATAACGGTTAGACTGAATGCTCCTAAAATCAGCAAATGACTTAAGGATGAATAGCTCTGTATGGTGGTAAGATTTCAATTGTTTTTGCGCTGGCATTGATCTTCATGGAAGTGAAAAAGGGGCCAGTGGAAAATGAATGACGGTTTGTAGAAAAAACCGTTTTAGCGGCGTTGTTTTGTCATTCTGACGCGGTACACTGCTATGGCCGGGCTCAGTTGAGTCTCATTTCCACTGCACAGAGTGACGTTCAGGCCCATATGCCCTCTTCAGAATCAGATAAACAAGTGAATCAGCCGTTGCTGGAAGAGGCTATTCAACAGGCCGTCACCAAGGGTATTCGCCGTTACTTTGATGCGTGTCGACAGCGTGTCCCGGAATTCATTCAGCAACATTTTAGTTACCCAGCCGCGCTAAGGACTAATCGGGTGGCTTTTGGTCTTGATGTGTTACGGGCGCCGGTTAATCTGTTTTGGGCGCCATTATTTGCGCTGGTCAGCATGATCCGGTTTGGGGTGGGGCGCTTTGGGCGTCTAAAGTGGCTACACCGGTTACTCGGGCGTTTTCCAGCTGGCTTCACCACTCAGGTGCAGGCTCATATCAGTGAACTGGTACTCAGTGATCTGTTACAACATAATCAACCGCAACGTTCATTGAGCTGGTTTATAGCGGAAGAATTGCGCACGCTGTATCAGGAGAATGAAAACACGGCGATAGAAAGTGCCCCGTTTCATG
>JAIBCZ010000057.1 GCA_024679645.1 Amphritea sp. | reverse complement strand
GAACTCCCCTTCATTAACCCCACCACAAGCTCTGCACTGATAGCCGCCTGGGTCAGTCCCAAATGTTGATTACCAAAAGCAAATAACAGCTGTGGATAGTCTGGATGTTTATCAATCACCGGCAAAGAATCTGGCAGTGTAGGTCGATACCCCATCCATTCACTAACCGGCAATGATGGATCATTCAGCCGTGATAACAGCTTACGACTATGATGACGAAGCGACACAAATCGCTGCTTAAAAGGCTTAAGCTTTAAACCACCTAACTCAGTCATGCCAACCACACGCAGACCAGAATCAAGCGGAGACATGACAAAACGACGTTCAGCAGAACCTATCGGATGATTAAGCTTGATGTGTTCAGCCTCAATAGTGAGGTGATACCCACGCTCGGCTTCCAACGGTACCTTTAAACTAACGCTCTCTAGCAGTTGCTTGCTCCATGCCCCGGCACAGATAATAGCGCGGTCGAAAGGATGTAATGCCGTCTCAGTTTGAATTGATACGCCCTGCTCTTCAGGCAACAGGCTTGTAACGCCCTGTTGAATAAACATTCCACCGCGCGCCAAAAAGGCAGACAACAGAATTTTACACAAATCATAAGGTTCTTTTACCCGACAAGCTTCAGGAAAGAACAGCGCATGACTAAGGTTTTCTGCCAGCTCCGGCTCTAGCTGTGATAACCGCTCGCCCTGCACCAGTTCGGTTTTAATTCCCCACTGACTCATATAGTCAGCATGTTTCTTAGCGTCTTCCAGCCTATCGGCTGATTCCCACACCAGCAGATAACCTGACTGGACTAACTGCTCGGTTGCACCGATATCTTCCAGACAGCGCCGCCAGGCAGGGATCGAAGCTCTATTGAGTTTATCCAGAGCAAGCCGGCCACTTTCTGCCGTTTTCGGGCTTGCTGCACAGATAAAACGAGCCAGCCAGGGCAAGATCCGATGCATATACCCTAATGGCAGTGACAACGGACCGTGCGGGTTCAGCCACATCGAAAAAGCTGAACGGAGCGTTTTTACAGTGGATAACGGATCAATCAGTTCAGTTGCCAGGTATCCGGCATTACCGAAAGAAGCACCCAGCCCAGCTTCATCACGGTCTATCAGGGTTACCTGATAGCCGTTTCGTTGTGCTTCAAGTGCAGTACAAAGGCCAACGACCCCGGCTCCAACAACGCCAACAGTTATAGGCAGTGCTTCAGTTGTGATGTCAGAATCGGGGCGTTGCATCAGGCTACTCCTTCAGCTTTTTTATCAAGGTTATCATTTGTGCTTTGTGGATTTGAGGCCAAAGAGGTTTTCTCAGCATCAGCACGCTTTGAGAACCAGCCTGTTTGCGCATAGATAATACCTATGACTGGCGATAACCAGCAGGCAAATGCCAGCGGAATATACAGTAGCGCACTGTAGTCGCCGGAAGTCACTGTTAAACCAAGGGTACCCATGACAAAAGCACCACCAGCGTTCCATGGGATTAACGGTGATACCAATGTACCGCCCTCTTCAATGGCACGGGACAAATTAAGACGACTGTAACCTAGTTTGTCGTATTCAGGTCCATACATACGACCAGGAAGCGCAATAGACAAGTAAACATCGCCCGACACTGTATTAGTTGCGATAGAGGTCAGGATAGCGCTGGTTTGCAGTCCCCGGAAACCTTTCGTCATTCTCAATATAGCCCCTACAACCGCTTCCAGACAGCGGGTACGTTCAAGCGCGCCACCAAATGCCAGCGCGAACATCATCAGGGTAACAACCCATGTCATCGAAGATACGCCGCCCCGGTTCAACAGGCTATCCAGCGATGCTGTACCCGTACTGATTTTGAAGCCACTATGGGCAAAAGTAAGAACTTCGTTCAGGTTATAACCGTAATTAAAGACTGCCACTAATCCACCCAGAAGAAAGCCGGTAAACAGTGCAGGAATCGGGGAAACTTTGAAAAAGGCCAGCGCCATCACGACCAGCAGTGGAATCAGCGGCAAAATCCCCAGATCAAAATGCGTATTCAGTCCCTCTTTAAAAAGCGCAATTTGCTCGAGTTGTGAAGCATCTGTTGTAGTCTGACCACCCACGAAAAGGTAGATCACAAAAGCAATAATCATAGCCGGAATAGTCGTCGGCATCATATTGCGAATATGGTCGAATACATTGGTTTCAGTAACCGCTGCTGCCAGGTTAGTCGTGTCCGACAGTGGAGAAATCTTATCACCGAAAAAGGCACCGGATACTACTGCACCAGCAGTCCAGTAAACCGGAATACCAAACGCAGCACCAATGCCGATCAGCGCCAGACCAACGGTACCAACGGTTGTCCAACTTGTACCGATAGAGAGCGAAACCACTGAACACAGCAGCATTGATGCAGCCAGGAACCAGGCAGGATCAATCAGTTCCAGTCCGTAGTAGATCAGTAATGGGACAGTACCACTGGCGATCCAGGTACTTACAAGCATCCCCACGACGATTAATGTAGCGATCGAAGGCATCGCTACATGAAGTACATGGAAAGCGCCTGCTTCAATATCCTTCCAGCGATAACCCTGAGACCAACCCACTAGCGCGGTAATAGCAAAACCAATAGCCAGCGCTATATGAGGGGTAAAGTCATCATAATAAAAAATCTGTATGCCCAGCAGCCCGATCGTCAACACTATTGGAATGAGCGCTAGTCCGAGACTCGGCACCGCTATATTTGGTGAAGTACTTTCTTTCATTGATGAACTCCTCAGGCAGTACTCGCCTGTTCATTTTTTTTATTGTGATAAAAAGAGGGGCGCCTTAGGGCGGTAGGTGAATAACCACCCACCTAACTTAAGCGTTGATAAGCAAGAACGGCTGCTGCCAGATCCTCTCTGGAATCTCCCACAGCTTTAAAAATAGTGACGGCATTGGCAGGGTCAGATAGATCTGATCGACCGCCATGGTGGCCACGACATAGTTCAGAAAAGTCAGCAATAATACTGTCTTCGGTAATTGCTTCTTCTCTGATTGGAATGATCAGATCACCGGTTTCTGCCAATGCACCGGCGCGTACATCAACAAAAACACTATTGTTCTGCATCGCGGTATTGTCTGTTTCTCTCATGCTGGGCGTGAAGCTACCGACCAGATCCAGATGGGAGCCTGGTTTTAGCCAGTCCCCTTTTATCAGTGGACTGGTTGCCATAGTGGCGCAGCTGATAATGTCAGCCTGACGGGTTGCTGTTTCTAACTGATCCAACGGGCAAACTTCGGCATTAATATCTTCAGCCTGCAACTCGTTAACCAGGGCCAGAGCCGCGGCTTCATTTCGATCCCACACTTTTACCGTGCGGATAGGCCGAACACTCATATGCGCTGGAATCAGGCGCCGCCCCATACGGCCAGCCCCGACCATCAGCAGTTCACCAGAGTCTTCACGGGATAGAAACTGAGATGCCATCGCCGATGCGGCAGCCGTTCTCAGCGAGGTAAGTTCGTTAGCATCTAACTGCGCAAGGGGTTGCCCGGTCTTACCGCAGGACAGGATATAATTGCTGTTTAACCCCGGCAGATCCCGGTTACTATTGCCGGGGAAAACATTAACCAGTTTGACTCCCAGATACTCACCTTCTAACCAGGCAGGCATAAGCAACAGAGTAGCTTCGGGATCATTGGGTACTTTGATACTATGATGATGACGGACAGGGGCATTCACATCTTTAGTAAAGATATCGTTAAGTGCTCCAATCAACAAATCCCAGGGCAGTGCGTTTCGCACTTGAATTGCGTTCAGTTGCATAGCATCTTCTCTTATTGTTAGGCTTTCACACATGTTAGCCAGAAGATGCGCGACATATTTGACCGAGACTATGAAGTTATTGACCCAAGCTATGAAGATCACCAAAACAGTCTGTATTCACGTGGATTTACTCCGTGACTATTAGTCAGGCAAGACGAAACCTGATCGCGCGTCAGAAGGGTCAGCACCTCCATGATTTCTCCCAGATCCTGATCGGATGGAAAGGTCAGATGGAGTGTGAATTCAGTAAAGAGACCAGTCAGCTAACAACCGGAACAGTTGCTGTTGTCCCCAACAATGCAGAACACTATTTCAGTGGCTTGAGCGATGACAGTGAGTTATTGGTCATAGACCTGGCGCCTGTCGATCCATACATCCAGGCACTCGAACAAGCCTGTAACCTGTCCTTTAAAGATACGCTGTTCCAACAGCCGGAATTTCTATCTCTCGATCCAGAATTAATGCCGATGCTGGACTTTGCTGCGAGCCAGTTGGTCAGAGGACATGAACAAACTAATCGACAGATTAACTGCCAACTGATATCTCTGTTCATGACTCAATTGAGTAAGGGGTACGCTGCTGATATACAAGCGCTTAAGAGCCACCGTCTTAATACAGCAGAGCTAAACAGTTTCATCGACCAGCGACTTTCCAGCCCACCGTCTAATGCAGAGTTGGCAAGCGCGCTCTACCTGAGTGAAAGCCACTTTTATTACCTCTGCCAGCATGAGTTTGGATTAACCCCGCAGCAGTATGTGATGTCCCGACGCATGCAAAGAGCCCAGTTTTTATTAGAGAATACAAAGTACCCTTTAGCTGTATTAGCCGCTGAACTAGGCTTTGCCGACCCTTCCAGCTTTTCCAGAGCGTTTAAACGGTTTTTTCAGGTTACACCCGGCAATGCTCGCAGAAACACGCTGCAATCCCAGGTAACTTCCTAATGACAGCCATTAGAAACACTAAAGGCCGCTCACTGAGCGGCCCTTTTTTGTTAGCTATGCAGGATTAAACGTTCCTGAACAAAGAGTTATGCCTCATGCTTTAACACAGAGCCTAAAATCCGGTTAAGATCTCGAAGTGAGTTGCAGGTTTCAACATGGGAGCAGTATGCCGCATACTTGCTCATGATAGAGTCGCCGCTGTCCCAGTTGACCTGCCCCTCCGGGTTGAGCCATAGCACTCGCTGACTACGGCGATAGATCTCTTCCCACAGCGCTATGTTGCCATCTTCATTATTATTTCGGGCATCCCCCAGCATAATAACGGTGGTGCGGTTATCGATATCTGCAAGCGCCATCGTTTCGAAATCACTCAGCGCCTTGCCATAGTTGGTCGGTTTATTGCCCCAGTTATGCAGGACCTCTGCTAACCCCTGTTCCATATCCTGCTCTTCGAACAGCTTCGTTACTTCAGCCATGTAGGATGAAAACACGAATGACCGTACATTCGGCAGTACATCTTGCAGAGAGTATAAGAACAGCAGGAGAAACCTTGCCACTTTACTCACCGAACCGCTGACATCACAAAGCACCATCACCTTAGGCCGTTCTATCCGGGTTGATTTCCACTTAGTATGAAACAGAAAACCATCATACGCGGCATTGGCAGTGATGGTACGCCTGACATCCAGCAGGCCACGTCTAGTGATACGTCGTCTGCGACTGTGCATACTGGCTAATCGTTTAGCGGCCTGACGGACCAGCTCCCCCATCAGCTTGTAATTTCGCTGATCGATACTGGTCAGACTGATCTTTTGGAGATTACCTTCGCGTCGTTTGTTTGGTTCATTTTGATTCAACACCAGGTATTGCTGCTCAAGGTAATCACGCACTTGTTGCTGCAACCTGGCTCGGCGCTGTTGCAGTATTGAGAGTATCGCACTGCTTTCCTCACGCTCAGCCATTGCAGCCAATTCCTGCTGTAATGCACCATCACCCAACGCCTGCATAACCCGATAACTCACCATTGGTACCTGAGTCATAAAGGTCACTTCCTGTGCACCCGACGCGCCAGCGGCACTGGCGATCATTACCTGCATCCCGGCCATATCGCCATTGATTAACTGCTGCGCCAGGGGTGATTCCAGACTGTTCACCGCTTCTGAAAAGGGCTCAGAAAGCCGGGCTGTCGCCGCTTGATTAGCATCTGTCTCAGAGGTTGCCCGATCGCCGGTATTAAATTGGCTATGGCTGTTGAAGTACTGGTCAAAGATCTGATCAAAAATCAGTCGGTTCTCAAGGCACTTTGCCAGCGTCATCCCCAGCGACTGCTTCAGCAGGGGCGCGTTATCAATACCGACTAGCTGTGCTGCTCTTAAGCCATCGAGTGTTTCCGCCGATGAGATTGGCAAACCGGCTTGTCGCAGCGCGTGAATAAAATCGCCTAATACTTTTTGCATGATCAATGTCGACCGACAGGTCGATCAGCTTCCCTTTGTCGCGACTTTAAGAAGGTTATGTATCTCGGGTTCTACCGCTTCGATATCATCTTGAAATTTCAGTAACAGGTTAAGTGTCGTTTTCACCCATTCATGGTCAAGATTATCGACATTGAGCAGTAAAAGTGCCCGGGCCCAATCAATGGTTTCGCTGACCGCAGGGACTTTTTTCAAAGACATATCCCGCAGCTCACTGATAAATTCAACCAACTGATGCTTAAGTTTGTCATTCAGCTCGGGGACCTGAGCGGTAATAATCTTCTGCTCTATCGCTTTCGAAGGAAAGGGAATATAGAGATGCAGGCAGCGCCGCTTTAATGCATCGCTCAGCTCGCGGGTATTATTACTGGTTAAAAACACCAACGGCTTAGACTGTGCTTTGACCGTACCCAGCTCGGGAATAGAGATTTGATAATCTGACAGTAGCTCCAGCAGAAATGCCTCAAATTCCTGGTCTGCTTTATCAATTTCATCGATCAGAAGAACGGCACCATCCTCCGTCCGTAATGCTTCCAGTAGCGGCCTAGGCTCAAGGAACTCATCAGAATAAAAGATATCGCCAAACTGATGTAAGCGTGACACCGACTCATCCAGCCCCTTAGCACCCCGCATCACATCGCCCAGCTGATCTTTCAATAACTGGGTATAGAGCAACTGCTTACCGTACTTCCACTCATAAAGCGCCTTGGCTTCATCTAACCCTTCATAGCACTGCATGCGAATCAGCGGTGCCGACAGCAGATCAGAGGTCTTCTTCGCCAATTCGGTTTTACCCACACCTGGCGGGCCTTCAACCAAGATAGGTTTTTGCAGGTGACACGCCAAATACACCGAGGTGGCAATTGCATCGCTACAGATGTAACCCAACGCTTCAAACTGCTGCTTGATTGTATCGGGAGAGTTAATTTTGTCCTGATTTCGAATAATCACCGGAGGCCTCTGTTTTTTTGACTTCCTCCGATTGTATGACCGACTCAATCAAGAAGATAGGGTTAACCCTTAGTAAAATTCCACACGGTGCCTGATGAACCATTGTTACGTACCGCAATTCACAGGCATGCTGCTATAATCAGTCCTATTCTCAACACCTCTCCCTAACCCTGACGACAACCTATCCGAGCCTCTATGACATTTTTAAACCTTGGGCTATCCAGTCCGATTGTACAAGCGATTGAAGACTCGGGTTATAGCACCCCTACCCCGGTCCAGACACAAGCGATTCCCATCGTTCTGTCGGGCAAAGACCTCATCGCCATCGCGCAAACCGGTACCGGAAAAACCGCCGCTTTTGTTCTACCGATATTAGAAAAGTTTAATCAGGAACGTAGCTTACGGGGGAAACGAATACGCGCGTTGATTCTTACCCCAACCCGTGAATTAGCCGTTCAGGTTGCGGCAAGTGTTACTAAGTACAGCACCCAGCTAAACCTGAGCTCTATGGCAGTCTATGGCGGCGTCGATGCCGAGCCACAAAAAGAGCGATTAATCGACGGTATCGATATATTGGTAGCGACACCGGGCCGACTGCTTGATCTGGCGCATCAGCGGGCACTACATTTTGATGAACTTGAAGTCTTGGTATTAGATGAAGCTGACCGCATGGTCGATATGGGCTTTGGCGAAGAGATCCGCAAGATCATCGAGCGCTTACCCGATGCCCGCCAAAACCTGTTGTTTTCAGCCACTATGAGCGACGACGTTCGCGCCCTTGCCGAAGGCTTTTCTGACAGCAAGATGAGCAACCCTGCTGTTGAGCTGTCCATTTCACCAAAAACCACCTCGGCATCCACCATAAATCAGTGGTTGATCACCGTCGATAAAGACACTAAGTCCGCATTACTCAGTCATCTGATTAACGAGCAGCAGTGGGATCAGGCACTGATCTTCATAGAGAAGAAACATGCAGCCGCCAAGCTGGTTGTCCAACTGGCAAAGCGCGGCATTAAAGCGGAAGCTATCCACGGGGATAGAAGTCAGATTATGCGGGAAAAAATTCTCGCCGATTTCAAATCAGGCAAACTCAAATACCTGGTAGCCACCGGCGTTGCCGCCCGGGGTATCGACATTGGTGAGCTGAGTCGCGTAGTTAATTACGACCTGCCCTTCAAGCCCGAAGAATACATCCACCGGATTGGCCGAACAGGCCGCGCAGGAGCCACCGGTGAAGCGATATCCTTTGTTGCCCTGGGCGATTTTAAGAATCTGTGCGCGATTGAAAGCCGGTTAGACCATATAATTGAGCGTAAAGAGATTGACGGATTTCCGGTCAGAAAAGTCGTACCTGTTTCCATTTTAAACTATGTGCGAAAGAGTAAGCCGCCTGAACCTAAAAACCGCACCAGAACCAAAGCTGACGCAAAGCCTAAAAGCAGACCGTCCCGCAAAACGTCAGCCAATAAGCGCACGGACAGTAAAGACGAGAATCGAGTGAACAGGCACATCTGGGGGTAAGAGGGGTAAGAGGGATAAGAGACCGGAGGACCGTAATCCGGACGCTGCGCTTGTTTGAGGCCCGGACAGGCGACTCCGACAAACGCAGTGATCAGACTTCGGTTTTACCCGCCTAAGAACATCCGCGTAAAGATCGATTTTTGATAAAGGTGTTCGGGGATTTTCTCTGCAATCGTCTCATGAAGAGCCGGTAGTTTTGACCAGTGAACACCCTGTTTATGATGGTGCGCAGTATGGTAGCCAAGGTTACCGGTCAATCGATTGAAAAGCGGATCCAGATTATTGAAGGACGCTTCAAATTCATTTTGCGTATCCAGACCAGAATGATGTTCATAGGTAACATACGCTGTGAACAGCAGGCTGGTAATCATCGGTAAGACGAACAACATTAAGCCTGCAACCGGGTTATACCAGACAAGCAAGGCAACGATTGCAAAGGTTAGTGCGGTATAAATAAGAAAAGTGGATAGCTGTTTAGGATGCTTTTTCCCCACTTGATAACCCCGTGTATACGCAGTGAAGGCAACATTCAACGTATATTCAATCACGCCCATCTGCTTTCCGTCTTTGCGCTTCCAACGGCTTTCATCTTGTTCCTGATCGAGAAAGTTCAAATGATGACCTAACACGTGGTGCAGACGCCACAGGTGTGTTGTAACCCCGGTATGCAAGGCGTAAACGAACTCCAGACCGCGATTAAGCGCTGCATGCCTAAAAGTGAAGAGATGTTGATGATGGTGATTCCAGGCGCAAATAACGCCTTTTGGCAGTAACATCAACAGGTAATAGCCACTCAGAATCGCTATATTGTTGACGGTAAAGTACAAAATAAAATCAATAACAGTCAATATTAGAACAAGAAAGACAGGCCAGCGATCTTCATTATATCTAAAACCACTCCAACTACTTCGTTTTTTAGGCATTCACTTCACACATATTATCAGTAAAAAAAGCAATATTTATCAGCATGTTAATAAAAAAACTACTGCCTCTCTTGCACCTGACTTCACTTATCCCGGCGCTTCAGTAACGCGCCTACCCGAGACTACGCTAATGAGATCAAGTCTCACTTTCGCGGTAATAACACAGGCGATAAGAAAGCTAAAATTGGATGAGAAGATAAAGCAAAAACGGGGTGCTGTATATAAGCAAATAGCGGGACGATTATCAGCGCCCCTCAAGTGAGGCGCTCTGCGCATTTGTTGCCAGCCTGGAATCGTCTAAGTAACGGCTTTAATACTGAAATTGAACGCCTCTGAAACCGATCTTTATACTATTTTCAATGCGGCATTCTCTGCCTCAAATAGAGCAAGCGCCTTCTCCACATCATAAACCCCTTCGTTAAGACTCATTGGGTCCCACTCACTTCTCTCTAGTTCAAAGAAGTTACCACCGTAGACGTGAATAGCACCGGTAAATTCAGGTGTCGGATTAGTCACGGAATGAACGATATTTTTGCCTAACTTAGCGACCTCTCCAGCCGCTATCGATTGCGCGCCTGCGGCTTCGATTTTTCCATTCTTATCATCCTTCAAGCGACGCCAAAAAATATTGTCTTCCCGCCCGGAGTAAACGCCAATAATGGCCCAGGTATTATGATTGTGAGGCATCAATGTCATCTTAGGCGCCCAAACCACATTAACGATTGTCAGGCTATCGGAGACATACAGCTTTTCAATCATTGCGCGCTTTGGCTCGCCTATCGCCGCCATAACACCTTTATAATCCTGCACAGCAGTTTGAACTAACTCAGCAATCACCTCTTGTGGCTTATCGCCTTCCACCGCTGACTTACAATCGGCAATAAATCGCTCTAAATTAAAACTCATTTCCTGGAATCTCCTCAAAACATAACAACTAAATATAAAACACTGTCATCCTGTCACTTCAAAATTCACAACACCAGGCCGTGAAAGCTGAAAAGTGGGTCGTTTAAATTATAGATAGTGCTTCATTACCTATCCTTAAGCCTGTGGTCGCCAGTTGATCTCCTTGGCTGCTTGATCCAATCATTGCATAGCTTTATCTCACAGACAATCGGCCCGTTTAAAGGTTTCCACAAGGTGATCGATCAGCGCTCTAACCCGGGCTGAAAGATGGCGGCTCTGGGGATACACCGCATAGAGCGAAATAGTAGTCGCTTCCTGTGCTTCGAACAAAATACTTAACTCACCGGTTTCGATATAGGGCTTAATCACATAGTAAGGGCACAACACGATACCCAGCCCGGTTGCGCCCATCTGAGCGATCGCTTTCGGGCTGTTCGCATGGAATGAACCACCTACCCGTACCAATACCGTCTCGCCTTCAATACTAAAGGGCCAAGGGCTCTGGTCTGCATTAATGCGCATCTGTAAGCAGTTGTGCTGT
>JAIBCZ010000285.1 GCA_024679645.1 Amphritea sp. | reverse complement strand
CCTATGTACATAGACATTGAGGTCAGTAGCAATCCAATGCCAGTAAATAATAATACAAAGGTACTGATGCCAAGCACCATGACCTCTATAGCGAGTAGCGCCAAGCCGAGTACGGCCAACGCCTGAACGAGATGTGCAACGATAAAGTCCATTATGAGTTCTTATTTAGCTGGCTAATAATAGAGGTTGCCTGAGCAACGATTGAATTAGCATCGGTTGCGTTATCAGGCAATATTACCATTGATGACTCTTTTGCGATCGCATGTTTCGCTTCAATCGCTTTGGTTGCCAGATCGAGCTGTACGGCTTTTTGTCCCGCGTCAGTGTTCGCTGCTTCACCGATGGTACGTAATGCTTCTGCCTGAGCATCTGCAACGGCAATAATGGCCTTGGCTTCACCTTCAGCCCGCAGTATCTGCTCAGACTTATCGGCTTCGGCTGACAGAACAACAGATTGTTTTTCACCTTCAGCCCGGTTAATCGCCGCCTGACGATCACCTTCTGACTCCAGAATCTGTGCGCGTTTGACACGCTCAGCTTTCATCTGCGCTTCCATTGCTTCCATCACTGATTGTGGTGGAATAATGTCTTTGATTTCATAGCGTAATACCTGAATTCCCCAAGGGCCTGCAGCCTCGTTGATAGCCGATACAATATTCGTGTTGAGGGCATCACGTTCTTCAAATGTTTTGTCCAGCTCCATCTTACCCAGCTCAGAACGCATGGTTGTTTGCGATAACTGGGTTACTGCAAAGACATAATCGTCCACACCATAGGTGGCTTTATAGGGATCGAGCACCCGAAAATACAGCACCCCGTCGACATGAAGTGAAATATTATCTTTTGTAATCGCCCCCTGTTGCGGCACATCTACGGCTTGCTCTTTCAGCGAACGATTTGCTGAAATACGATCAATAAAAGGGATTAAAAAATTCAACCCGGCTTCTTTAGTTGAGCGAAACTTGCCAAAGCGCTCGATTACGTAAGCCCGGTTCTGAGGCACAAAAATAATCGAGGACTTAAGGAGAACCAGAGCAAAAATCAGTAGTGCTACAGGCACTATAAAGAGGTTTTCAATCAGCTGGCCAATCGTATCCATGAGCGGGTCATCCTATCCATTATTAAAAATAATCAAAGAAAGTCTACTGTGCTTATCAGGCCAAAGAAAGCACTTAAGTAACTCAACAACTAGAATTCAGATCCGAAGTTGATCCAGCCTCAGGGTTGTGAATTTTTATAATCGCTTGCCAGTCCCATAGTTCGTAGTCGCTGCCGAATATTGACCGCTGCAGAGAGTGATGAGCTACGCTTAATATCAAGGTATCAGCGATACTCCCTGCAGCCTCGTTCATCCTAATAATGCTGTTTTAATCACCCTCGTCGCTTTTGGTATTGAGTAAGTCGTTTCCAGCTCCTTTTATATTTTCATGAAAAACTACACTGATTTGAATGATGGAAAGGCCTGTTGCAGTCCTTTTTACCTACGGGCCTGTGAATTTACCGGGTACCGATAATTATGATTTAGAAGGATAACGACCATGACCCCAGCTGATCTGCACAATGATTCCATCATTATCGATGGTTTGATCTGCGCTAAATGGGAACGCGCCCTGTTTGAAGATATGGCAAAAGGTGGCCTGACTGCTGCGAACTGTACCGTTGCGTTCTGGGAAAACTTTGAAGGCACTGTGCGCAACATCGTCGAGATGAACGGGTTGATTGAAGAAAGCAGTGATCTGTTGCTAAAAGTACGTACCACTGAAGATATCCACCGGGCTAAGCGGGAAGGTAAAACAGGTGTGATGATGGGGTTTCAGAATGCCAATGCATTTGAAGACCAGATCGGCTATGTAAAAGTATTCAAAGACCTGGGCGTGGGCATTGTGCAGATGTGCTACAACACCCAGAACCTGGTGGGTACTGGGTGTTATGAGCGTGATGGTGGTTTGTCCGGTTTCGGTCGTGAGATCGTTGCTGAGATGAACAAGCATGGCATGCTCTGTGATCTGTCTCACGTTGGTCCGAATACCGCAAAAGAGGTGATCGACGAGTCGAAGCAGCGGGTTGCTTACTCTCACTGTTTGCCAGATGGATTGAAAGAACATCCCCGTAACCGTTCCGATGAAGAATTGAAGTATATCGCTGATAAAGGCGGTTTTGTCGGCGTGACTATGTTTACCCCGTTCCTGCGTGCCGGTGTTAATGCCACTGTAGATGATTACGTTGAAGCGATCCGTTATGTCTACAACATCGTGGGAGAAGACGCGATCGGTATTGGTACAGACTTCACTCAGGGTCACGGTCACGATTTCTTTGAATACCTGACCCACGACAAAGGTTACGCCCGTCGTCTGACTCGCTTTGGCGAGATCATCAATCCAAAAGGTATCCGTACTGTTG
>JAIBCZ010000185.1 GCA_024679645.1 Amphritea sp. | reverse complement strand
GTCCGGGCTAACCGACAGCTAAGCATTCCGGAGATGAATGCTTTGCTGCGTGATATGGAACAAACTGAACGTAGTGGTCAGTGTAACCATGGCCGCCCTACCTGGACTCAGATGTCGATGAATGACCTCGATGGTCTGTTTATGCGAGGCCAGTAACTTGAATAACCAGAAACATCCCCCCGCTATATTTTTAATGGGACCTACTGCCTCGGGTAAAACTGATCTGGCAATGGAACTCTATGACCGTCTGCCCTGTGAAATTATCAGTGTTGACTCGGCGATGATATATCGGGGTATGGATATTGGTACGGCCACACCGGATGCTGATTTTCTGTCCCGTTACCCTCATAAACTGGTAGATATTCTTGATCCGGCTGATAGTTACTCGGCGGCAGATTTTCGTACGGACGCACTGCGTGAAATGGCAACGATCACAGCAGCAGGTAAAATTCCATTGCTGGTCGGTGGCACTATGTTGTATTACCAGGCGTTGCTAAAGGGGCTGGCAACGCTGCCTCAGGCGAATCAGGCGATTCGTGACCGATTGATTGAGGAGGCAGAAGTAGAAGGCTGGGATGGTTTGCACCGTCGCTTGCAGCAGGTTGACCCGGTTGCAGCTGAACGGATACATCCGAATGACCCACAACGGCTGCAGCGAGCGCTTGAGGTGTATGAGCTGACAGGCCGTTCAATGACCGAACTGTGGCAGGAACAGGAAAAACAGCAACTACCCTATGATGTGCGCCAGATCTGCGTTATGCCGCAGGAGCGTAAAACAATTCATGAACGGATTGAAAAACGTTTTCAGATTATGCTGGAACAGGGATTTGAGGCAGAGGTCCGGGCGCTTTGGAATCGGGGCGACCTGAATCTACAGATGCCCTCTGTTCGTTGTGTTGGATACCGGCAGATGTGGGAATATTTTGAAGGGACCTGGAATCACCCGACCATGATCGAAAAATCGGTGATCGCAACGCGACAGCTGGCTAAAAGACAGATTACCTGGCTGCGCAGCTGGGAGAATCTGCACCATTTTGAGTCTGCTGACCCGAATTTAACCAATAATGCCTTGAAATTGTTGGATGGGATCATTATATAATGCAATACTGATTTTATTTTTTGGGCTGCCCGGCTTTTTGGTGGCAGCAATTTGTACTGCGATGTTATCCGTTTTAGCAGTTCTGCAGTGCATCACTTACTCTTAGGAAGGAGCTTCCAATGTCAAAAGGGCAATCGTTACAAGACCCTTATCTGAACGTACTGCGTAAAGAACGGGTACCTGTATCCATTTTCTTGGTGAATGGTATCAAACTTCAAGGACAGATTGAGTCGTTCGACCAGTTCGTTATTCTGCTAAAGAATACGGTCAGCCAGATGGTATATAAACACGCTATTTCTACTGTAGTACCGGCCCGTCCGGTAAAGCTTCCACAAGCTGATGAATCTACTGACTGAGGTTTTCATTGTTCTTTGAGCGTCCCGAGTCTGGCGAATGCGCCATTCTGATTCATATCGATATGGCAGATGAGGTGGACCGGGAAAGTCCTAAAGAGCTGGAAGAGCTCGCCCTATCTGCTGGTGCTGATCCGGTTGCTTTTTTAACCGGTTCACGCAGCCTTCCCAGTCCTAAAACTTTTATCGGTTCAGGCAAAGTTGATGAGCTGAAGGATCTTGTTCGCCTCCATGAAGCTGAACTGGTTATCTTTAATCATGCGTTAAGTCCAGGCCAGGAACGTAATCTGGAACGTGAGATAGAGTGTCGGGTTCTGGACCGTACTGGTTTGATTCTGGATATTTTTGCTCAGCGTGCCCGTACCCATGAAGGTAAACTTCAGGTAGAGCTGGCTCAGTTAGAGCACATGTCTACCCGGTTGATTCGTGGCTGGACTCACCTTGAACGTCAAAAAGGCGGTATCGGTCTGCGAGGGCCGGGTGAAACACAGCTGGAAACCGACCGTCGACTCTTGCGAGCGCGGATAAAAAGTATACTTAAACGTTTAGATAAAGTGCGTAAGCAGCGTGAACAGGGTCGCCGTGCCCGAAGTCGCTCTGAGGTGCCGACAGTGTCGCTGGTCGGTTATACCAACGCAGGAAAGTCTACACTGTTTAATAATATTACGGATGCTGAGGTGTATGCGGCTGACCAGTTGTTTGCAACGCTCGATCCTACCTTGCGCCGCGTTGAGCTTGACGATGTAGGTCCGGCGATTCTGGCAGATACTGTGGGCTTTATTCGACATCTTCCACATAAGTTGGTGGAAGCGTTTCGGGCAACTCTGCAGGAAACGATAGAAGCCGATCTGTTACTGCATGTTATTGATGCTTATGATGAAGATCGTCAGTCGCATATCGATGAAGTGCATTATGTTTTACAAGAAATCGGTGCAGATGAAGTGCCGGTTCTGGAGATCTATAATAAAATCGATATGCTCGAGCGGGCAGAGCCTCGTATCGATCGTAATGATGAAGGCAAGCCTGTCCGGGTCTGGCTATCTGCGGTAACCGGAGAGGGTGTTGAACTATTGTTTCAGGCAGTATCTGAACTACTGTCGGACGATATTTTTCATGAACAGCTAAGCTTAAAGCCGGAGGAGGGCGGTTTACGCGCTCAATTCTACGCATTAGGTGCTGTTCTGAATGAAAGTGTTGATGAGCTGGGGCAGATCAGTCTTGAAGTACGTATTCAAAGAAAAGATCTGATGCAGTTGCTCAGCCGTATGAAAATAGCACCTGAAAGATATTTGGGTGCTAATGTTAACAAGCCGGAGTGGCTGCATAATTAGAGCAGTCTTCTTATAATTTTTTAATCGTTTAAACAGCTTTGTAAACGGAGAATAATATGGCTTGGAATGAGCCTGGTGGTAACGGGAAAGATCAGGATCCCTGGAATAGTGGTGGCGATCGTCGTGGTGGCGGTAAAGATCAGGGGCCGCCTGATCTGGATGAAGCGCTGCAAAAGTTGCAGGAAAAGCTTAATGGCATTTTCGGTAAAAAAGGCGGCGGTGGTAATAGTGGAGGGGGCTCTGGTCCGTCCTCTGCATCGACGGGCGGTTTTTTTGGCGTTATAGCCCTGATTGTGTTGATTGGCTGGGCTGTGATGGGTGTGTATACCGTCGATCAGCAGGAACGAGGTGTGGTGCTGCGCCTGGGTAAGTATTACGAAACCGTAATGCCGGGTCTGCAATGGAACCCGCCGTTGATTGATAATGTAATGACGGCGAATGTTACACGTGTCAGTGCATACGAACACCGTTCACTAATGCTGACCGAAGATGAAAATATCGTTGATGTGAGTATGACGGTTCAGTACGTTATTTCTGATCCTGTCGCGTTCAAATTAAAGGTCCGTGATCCTGAAGTGAGCTTGGGTCATGCGTCTGAATCGGCTTTACGTCATACCGTAGGTTCATCTGAGATGAACTCTATTCTGACCGAGGGTCGTGAGGTTCTGGGTGATGACGTTAAACGACGTCTGCAGGGCTATATGGATGACTATGAGACCGGTTTGCGTATCACGCAGATAAACATCAAGGAAGCTAAGCCCCCTTCGCAGGTGCAGGATGCGTTTGATGACGTAATCAAGGCGCGAGAAGATGAGCAGCGGGTTATTAATGAATCCGAATCCTATCGAAACGGTATCGTTCCTGAAGCGCGGGGTATTGCTCAGCGGATGAAGGAAGAGGCTAACGGTTATCGTGAACGTGTTGTAGCGCAATCTGAAGGTGATGCGCAGCGTTTCACTGCCTTGTTGACAGAATATTCTAAGGCGCCTGAAGTGACCCGTGAGCGTCTCTATCTTGATGCGATGGAGCATGTGCTGTCGAACAACTCTAAAGTGTTAGTCGATGTTGAAGGCGGCAATAATATGATGTATCTGCCACTGGATAAGTTAGTTGAGAGCCGTCCGCGGACCTCAATTAGTAGTGGGGGCGGCAGCTTGAATAGCTCCGAGCTAAGAGAAGTGACGGATCAGGTGGTAGAGCAGCTTCGTCAGCGACAGCAATCGACTCGTAGGGAGGCACGCTAATGTCAGGTAAATCTATGACGGCGCTGGTGATCGCGCTATTACTGCTAGTGGTTGGCTTTAATTCTCTTTATATCATTAAAGAGACTGATCGGGCTGTTTTGCTGAAGTTTGGTGAGATCGTTAACCCAGATATTCAGCCGGGCCTTCACATAATGTGGCCGGTAATCAATAAGGTCCGTAAGTTTGATGGGCGGGTGTTGACGCTGGATGCTCAGCCACAGTCGTATCTGACCATTGAGAAGAAAGGTCTGACGGTTGATTCGTTTATTAAGTGGCGAGTGATTGATCCGCAGAAGTACTATACCGCTACATCCGGTGATCAGTATAAAGCGGCCGATCTGCTCTTCCCTAACGTGGATGCAGGGCTACGAAACCAGTTTGGTGAGCGAACGCTGACGGAGGTTGTTTCCGGCGAGCGTGATGAACTAATGTCTGAGCTGGTTGAGCAGTTAAGTCTTCAGACTAAGGACGAGCTGGGTATTGAGTTAATCGATATTCGAGTGAAGAAGATCGACCTGCCTCAGCGAGTATCAGAGTCGGTTTATAATCGTATGCGTACTGAGCGTGAGCGGGAAGCGCGTGAATTACGCTCGCGTGGTCAGGAATTGGCAGAAGGTATCCGTGCAGACGCAGATCGTCAGAAAGCGGTTATAGAGGCCAATGCCTATCGTGAAGCTCAGGAAGTACGTGGTGAAGGTGATGCGCTGGCGGCTAAGATTTACGCCGATGCGTATAACAAGGATGCTGAGTTTTACTCCTTCTACCGCAGTCTGAATGCCTATAAAGAAGCTTTTGGTCAGCAGGGCGATATCATGGTGTTAAAACCTGATAGTGAATTCTTCCGTTATCTGGGTAACCCCAACGGTAAGTGATCGCTATATGCTAAT
>JAIBCZ010000125.1 GCA_024679645.1 Amphritea sp. | reverse complement strand
TTTGTCCGTTATTACCGCAAAGGCCAGTATGAAGACCCGCTGGAACTCTCCTCTCCGGTACAGAATGATATTGTCCTGGAATACCGCATCACTCGCTTCGGGGCAGGCGACCGAATTCTGGTTGCCCGGGATATTACCCGCCTCAAACAACTTGAGCAGACTCGTCAGGACTTCGTCGCTAACGCCTCTCACGAGCTGCGTACCCCTCTTACAGTAATTCGTGGATATCTTGAGACTTTTCTTGATCAAGAGCTGCCACGGCCGCTGCAGCGCGGCCTTAATCAAATGGCAAGCCAGTCTAAGCGAATGGAAAACCTGGTATCCGATCTCTTACTCTTATCTCGCCTTGAAGCCAGCGCGCATGTTTCTGATGAGCTGCCTGTGCCTATTCATTCGATAATCAATCGGCTGCAAGAAGACGGCCTGGCCCTTGGCAGAGAAAAAAATCAGACCATCAGTGTCGATCTGGAAGCAGAGAAAACACTCCTGGGCCAGGAGTCAGAAATCTATAGTGCGATTTCTAACCTGGTATTTAATGCGGTTCGTTAC
The DNA here is from genome assembly GCA_024679645.1 of Amphritea sp. GTDB lineage: Bacteria > Pseudomonadota > Gammaproteobacteria > Pseudomonadales > Balneatricaceae > Amphritea. Next base: position 5,801 of record JAIBCZ010000125.1, on the reverse strand, counting down.
ACCCCTTCTGGCGGCAACATCAAACTACGCTGGTGGACCGACATAAAGGGCGGCCACTTCTCAGTGCAGGATAACGGTGCGGGAATCGACAGTATTCACCTGCCACGACTACAGGAGCGCTTTTACCGGGTTGATGAGAGCAGGTCCTCTGACAGCGGAGGTACCGGCTTGGGTCTGGCGATTGTTAAGCACGTCATGCTCCGTCACGGCGGTCGGTTAACCATCAATAGTCAGCTCGGCAAAGGCAGCACCTTTATCTGCCACTTCCCTGCCGACCTGATTATCGCTACACCCTCAGGTGAACGGCTAGAAGAGGAGTAAGCTTGCAAAAAAACGCACCTGATGATGAAGTGCGTTTTTTTTAGATCTCTGCCGACATCACTTCTTCTCTAATCGCCCTGTATCCTGATGCATAGTCAGGTCAATCTCAGTATCACCAGTATACTCCTCAACCCAGAAAATGGTCGCGCCTATCACCGCAGCCGGCATCACCAGCAAATTCACCAACGGAATCATCATACCCACGGACACCAGGCCACCAAAGCCGACCGACGTCAGTCGCCGCTGCTTAAGGGAATCCTTCATGTCACGAAAACTAACGTGATTATTATCCATCGGGTAATCACAATATTGAATCGCCATCATCCAGCAACCAAAGAGAAACAACAGAAATGGTGCAACGATACCCAGCACCGGGATAAACGTCAGTACGAGTAAAAACAACAACCGGGGAAGATAGTAGAGTAACTTTGAAACCTCACGGGCTACCGTTCGGGGAATCAGGGCTATAATTTCCTGCCAACCGGAATCAGTTACCGTGACTCCGCGCAAGCGCTGCTCAACCTTCTCAGACAATATGCCATTGAAGGGGGCGGCAATAATATTGGCCACTACGCTGAAGCTGTAATACACCGTAATTAACACAAAGCCAGCTACCAGCGGCCACAACAAGTAACGAAGGAACTGTAGCCAGTCCCAGTCAGGCAAGATAGAACTCAGTAAATAATCGATCCAATAGCCCATCTGATCAAATAACAACCAGATTGCACCGGTAAACAAAAACACATTGATCAGTAGGGGCACTAACACAAAGTGTCGAATACCTTTTTCCGGCAACATTGCCAGGCCACGCATAAAAAAACCTGCGCCGCGAAACGGATTTCCTTTCATCGGGTCCTCAGTAAAATTTTTGGGATCAGCCCATAAAGTGATTGTAAAAACGCACAATAACCGCCAGCAGCATCATTGACAGACCGATCCGGTTAATCATGAATTCCCGCTTAGTAAAGCTAATTGTTGCCTGCCAGAACACCAGCACGGATTTGAGATCCTGGGTTCGTAGCACATAGAGTATCAGCGACACCACAAACACACCAAGGCCGACCATCATTAACAGCTGCTCTGCTACTACAAGATACATCTATCCATCACCTTCAATTATGATTTAAGCCCCTAAGATTAACAGAAATAGTCGACATAAGTGGCTGGTTTAGCCTATAACTTTATGTGAACATGCATCTTATTTTCTGCTTCTCTGCATCGGAGCCCACTATGAAAGCTATCTCTATACACCAGTTTGGCGGTCTCGAAGAGCTAACTTACGGCGACCAACCTAAACCTCAGCTTAATTCCGGTGATGTTCTGGTAAAAACCACCGCAGCAGGGACTAATCCGATCGATTGGAAAACCTGTTCAGGTGGTGGTGCCAGCGGCTTCATAGATGAAATGCCTTTTATACCCGGCTGGGAATTTTCCGGAGTTATCACAGAAGCCGGGGATACTGACTTTGAAACGGGCCAGGCGGTATTCGGAATGATTCGATTTCCTCAGCCTGCTGGCTGTTATGCTGAATATATCGCAGCGCCAGCAGATCAAATCGCCCGATTGCCCGATGCAGTGGATCTAATCACCGCCGGTGGCCTTCCCACAGCAAGTCTGACCGCCTGGCAGGCTCTGTTCGATAAGGGTGGGCTAAAGTCGGGTCAGAAAGTCCTTATATTGGGCGCCGCCGGTGGGGTAGGACACCTTGCTGTGCAACTGGCAAAATGGGCCGGAGCCCATGTTACCGGTACCGCATCAATGCATAACCACGAATTTCTGGCAACCCTGGGATGTGAACACACAATAGACTACCACACTCAGAATATTACCGATCATGTCACCGACGCTGATCTGATTATTGACTGCATTGGTGGTGAAACTGCGATCGAAGCTCTGCCCTGCCTGACTACTGATGGCGTTATCGTCACATTACCATCCGTTACAAAAGATCAGGTCGTTGCTGCAGGAGCGGCCCAACGACGCCGGGTTGAAACTATTCTTTGTGAACCCTCTGCTAATCAACTCAGTCAAATAGCAACGTTGGTTGCTGATGAACAGCTGCAACTTCATACTACCGAAACATTCCCGCTGGAAAATGCAGCAGAAGCATTTGAACTCAGTCAAAGTGGCCACGTTTGCGGCAAGCTGATTCTGACAATGGATACTTAGGGCTAATTCGTACTATCTAATGAGCCGGCGAGTTGCACATACTACACATCGCCGGTTTTAAGGAGAGACAGAAGGTTGCGTAATACTTATCGCTACTGACTACAGAGTTTCTGCTGTTGACGCATTAACAAACGACAGCCTTTCGCCAGCATGCCTAATTCACTACACTGCTCTTTGACCCAGGCTTTATCATCACTGGTCGCTGATTCATTGTAAGCGGGCACCCGCCCACAGAAACCGTCCGTTGGAAGGCTTTCGTTCCAACACGCCTTCAGAAATGCCCCTCCGTTAACCGTACAACGGTATTCAGATTCTTTACAGCTTTCCACCCGCTGTAAAGCCGTTGATAAGCAACCTTGCTGATCGGTTTGCTGGCCTGCGTCAGCACCTTCACGCTTCTGGTGTTCAACCACTTGCTGATTTGTCTCGTTCCAGCTTTCGAGCCACTCAGGACCATAAAGCCAGCCATAAAAAACACCCACTAAAACGGCCAATAACAACCCCAACCAAAAGCGTCGCATTCTATTAATCCCTTTAAATCAGCGAGCTCTGACGTAGAGCCCAATCAAACAAAAACCGAAGCCAACTGCTGAAGCCAGCATCGTCAAATTTACAAAAAGAGGGTTACGTGCACCAAAAGGAACAAAGGGATGGCTTTGAGTCATATCGCAGGCAGATACCAGATAGTCAAATGAACCACCCGCTGAGAGGCACTCGGTCACTGCACTCTGCTCAGACCAAAACACGCCCATCAGAATGACTCCCGGCAGAACCAATAATAACAATCCCAGCCGTATCATTGTTCGTCACTAACGCCGATATTGCTGACTCCGTCATTGGCCGCCAGCCGCTTCAGGTCACTTATAGTCGCCGCCGTCGCATTTTTCATGCTGCTCAGTCGAACAATAACTTCTTCCTGAAAGCTTTCTTCCTGAAGCATCAAATCATGATTACTGATATAACGAAGCAGTTCTTCATCCGACATATCAGCGTCCGCAGTCACCTCAATAAAAGTAGCGACACATTCCAGTGACAGGTTGCCCACATTGGTTGCTTCCGACCGATTAGGTTCCAACAAACAGTTGATGGTTGAGTACATCGCGACCATCGAATCCAGCGCTGGTGAGGCCCCGTACATATCAAACTCTTCAAGGTCAGGCATATTCTCTTCAATATTAACCTGTTGAACTTCAAAGTTCATTTTTGCACCGGTGTTACTCAGCTTGCTCCAGATGCCATCCAGAATACCCCGAACCTGATCACGATCACCAAACTCCAGAAGAGAAGAAAATAGTGCAAAATTGGGAAACATTCGCTCGGTTACAGCAACTGAAAAAGCACTCAGTTGCCAGCCTTCAAGAACCTTAAGCTCTTTTTCCAGCGACCATTTTGACATCAGATAAACTCCAGAATTGTGTTTGCCTTATTGTACAGCGCAAGAATCATTTTGCAGCAGTTATCATCGATTTATACTGCGCCTGATCAACACTGCGATAGCCGTCCAGACTGGTATTAATCCTCTGATTCGCTTCGCTTTTTTACTGTATACTCAAGAAAGCAATCTATGCTTTGAGTGGAAAATAAAAAACCATGAATAATAACAACTTTATCGCGACAATTATCAGAGGGCTGGACGGCTTCAGCGAATGGACCGGCCGCTGTATCGCCTGGCTAACCCTGTTGATGGTCCTGGTAACCTTTGTCGTCGTTGTGATGCGCTACGTCCTCAACATCGGCAATATCCAGTTACAGGAATCGATCATCTACATGCACAGCTTCATCTTTTTGCTGGGAGCAGGTTACACCCTTAAGCATGATGGGCATGTACGGGTAGATATCTTCTATCGGCCACTGGGAGAACGGGGTAAAGCCATCATCAATATAATGGGGACCCTGCTCCTGTTATTACCTGTATCACTGTTTATCTTCTGGATCTCCTGGGAGTACGTGACCTTCTCGTGGCAAACTCTCGAAGGCTCCCAGGAAGCCGGTGGCATAGAAGCACTATACGTTCTGAAGACCTCTCTGCTACTGATGCCACTATTGATGATCCTTCAGGGTATTTCAGAGTTACTGCGCAATATTATGGTACTTACCGGGCAAGAACACCTGTCTGACACCGATATTCAGGAGCGCCCGTTATGAGCGAATTATTACCACTTCTACTCTTCCTGGTTGCAATCTTTGTCCTGCTTCTCGGTTATTCTGTTGCCTTTTCATTGGCCGGGACGGGGCTTATTTTTGCCGCCATCGGCATCATGACGGGGCACTTTGAGCCCAGCTTTCTGGAAGCTGTGCCCAACCGCCTATTTGGCATAATGAATAATACAGTGCTGATTGCGGTACCTCTGTTTGTCTTTATGGGTGTCATGCTAGAGAAATCCAAAGTCGCTGAGGAGCTTTTAGACACCATGGCTGCGCTCTTTGGCCCTCTCCGGGGAGGCCTGGGAATATCAGTTACCGTCGTTGGTATGCTCCTCGCTGCCAGTACCGGCATCGTCGGTGCGACTGTCGTGACGATGGGCCTGTTATCTCTGCCAACGATGTTACGACGGGGTTACGATCCTAAAGTCGCCACCGGCGTCATCTGCGCCTCAGGAACCCTGGGGCAGATTATTCCTCCCTCTATCGTGCTGGTGCTTTTAGGGGATGTAATCTCTTCTGCCTATCAGCAGGCTCAATTAGACCAGGGGATATACTCACCGGAAACGGTAACCGTTGGCGACCTGTTCCTCGGCGCCCTGCTTCCAGGTTTACTCTTGGTCGGTGCGTATATCCTCTACCTGGTATTTAAAGCGATCTTCCACCCGGACACTGTCCCCGCCATTCCTCAGGACGAACGGGATGCGATGGACAACATGTTCAAGCGGATTATATCAGCGCTGTTGCCCCCTATTTTACTTGTAGGCTTAGTTCTTGGCTCTATTCTGGGAGGCTGGGCAACCCCCACTGAAGCCGCATCCGTGGGTGCCGTTGGCGCAATGGTTCTGGCCATGGCTCGTCGCTGCTTTACTTTAGATATCCTTAAAGATGTTATGCGTACAACCACCCAGGTCAGCTCAATGGTATTTATCATTCTGGTTGGGGCATCTATATTCTCCCTGGTATTCCGCGGCTATGGCGGTGATGACCTGGTGAGAGAGTTCCTTGCTGACCTGCCTGGAGGCGTTTTTGGTGCCGTTGCATTGGTGATGCTGGTGATTTTTCTGTTGGGGTTTTTCCTCGACTTTATCGAGATCACTTTTGTCGTGGTGCCCATCGTAGCCCCAATCCTGCTGGTTATGGGTTTGGACCCTATCTGGTTAGGTGTG
>JAIBCZ010000073.1 GCA_024679645.1 Amphritea sp. | reverse complement strand
GATGCGGGAGACTGTTCTGACCCCTGATGATCTTATCTATCCGGTTTTTGTTATCGAGGGAGAGAATCAGCGTGAGGCTGTGCCTTCGATGCCGGGGGTTGAGCGTTTGAGTATCGATCTGTTGGTCAAAGAGGCCCGGGAGCTGGTTTCACTGGGAGTGCCCGCGGTGGCGCTGTTCCCGGTTACCCCGCTGAACGTCAAAACTGAGCTGGCAGAAGAGGCATACAATATTGATGGCCTTGCTCAGCGCGCGATAAGAGCGCTCAAGAATGCTTGTCCGGAACTGGGCGTGATGACCGATGTCGCGCTGGACCCGTTCACCACCCACGGGCAGGATGGCATTATCGATACCAATGGTTATGTTCTGAACGATCGCACGGTTGAAACCCTGGTTCGTCAGGCGTTATCCCATGCTGAGTCTGGTGCTGACATCGTTGCTCCGAGCGACATGATGGATGGTCGGATCGGTGCGATTCGCGAAGGCTTGGAGCTGAATGATCACGTTAATACCCGTATTATGGCTTATGCTGCCAAGTATGCGAGCGCTTACTACGGGCCTTTCCGGGATGCAGTAGGATCTGCCGGAAATCTGGGTAAAGGTAATAAGTTTAATTATCAGATGGACCCCGCTAATAGTGATGAAGCGTTACATGAAGTTGCGCTGGACCTTGCAGAGGGTGCGGACATGGTCATGGTTAAACCGGGGATGCCCTATCTGGATATCGTACGCCGGGTTAAGCAGGAGCTGAAAGCGCCAACTTTTGTATACCAGGTTAGCGGTGAGTACGCGATGCATATGGCAGCGTTCCAGAACGGCTGGCTGGATGAGCGCAGTGTAATGATGGAATCTCTGGTGTGTATTAAGCGGGCCGGCTGCGATGGCATTCTGACTTACTTTGCCAAACGCGCTGCACAGCTACTGAACGAATAGTTTCAGTCGCTCCAGCAAAAGAATAACTAATTGAGGTTTAAGGGTTACGGTCATGACTGAGCAGATCAAGGAACAGGCGGCAGAGCAGACAGCTGAGCCAGTAGTCGAGTCGGTAGTTGAACCGATAGTTGAGCCGATAGTCGAGCAAGTTACTGAGCCAACAGCTGAGCAAAACGAAGCGTCAATTGCGTTGGTGGAAAGCCGGGAAGCGATCGCCGTAACCGAACCGGTACAAGAGCCGCCGCTTAACCTGAAAGCTCCCGAACTTTATATCAACCGTGAATTGAGCCATCTGCAATTTAATATTCGGGTGCTGGAGCAAGCGCTGGATGAAACCCATCCGTTGATGGAACGTTTGATGTTCCTGCTGATCTTCTCCAGTAATCTGGATGAGTTCTTCGAGATCCGGGTTGCCGAGTTAATGGGACAATTGAAGTACAGTCGTGAATCGGTTGGCCCGGATGCACTCCACCCGCAGGCAGTGATGAATCGTGTGGGAGAAATTTGTAGCGCACAGGTCGAGCGGCAGTACAAAATCCTTAACGAGACCATTTTCCCTGAGCTGGAAAAAGAGAATATTCACTTTCAGCGTCGCCGTGACTGGACCGATGAACAGATAGAGTGGATTCGTATTTTCTTTGAGGAAAAAGTACAGCCAGTGGTCAGTCCTATCGGGCTCGATCCTTCACACCCTTTCCCGCGTTTGATTAATAAAAGCCTGAACTTTATTGTTGAGCTGGATGGTAAGGATGCTTTTGGCCGGGAAAGTGGGCTGGCTATTATACCTGCGCCGCGCTCCCTGCCGCGTTTAATCCGCCTGCCGGATAACCTGTGTGATGGCGGTGATAACCTGATATTCCTGTCTTCTATTATTCATGAGTTTGCCGATGAGTTGTTCCCCGGCATGAAAGTGGAAGGGTGTTATCAGTTCCGTATCACCCGAAATGCCGACCTGACTTTTGATTCTGAAGAGGTGGAAGATCTGGCGCGTACGCTGCGGGGTGAGTTGCACTCCCGTAAGTATGGCGATGCGGTAAGGCTGGAAATAGATCAGCGTACTCCGGAAGATCTGATTAGATTTCTGTGGCGTGAATTCAGTCTTGATGAGGCCCATACCTATCGGGTTGATGGACCGGTGAATCTGACCCGGATGATGGCGCTACGGGACCTGGTCGATGGTAAAAAATTATGCTGGAAACCGTTTACACCGGGGATGTCGGGTAAGTACAAGCAGAAGAATATTTTTGATGTGCTGCGTCATAAAGATCAGCTTTTGCATCACCCGTTTCAATCTTTTTCTCCGGTCGTCGACTTGCTGCGACAGGCTGCGAAAGATCCCAAAGTACTGGCTATCAAACAGACTCTTTATCGTACCGGGGTGAACTCCGACATCGTGGATGCGTTGGTGGATGCTGCCCGGAGCGGAAAAGAAGTAACCGTTGTTATTGAGTTGCGGGCGCGTTTCGATGAGGAATCAAACTTGCAGCTGGCGGGCCGTTTACAGGAAGCGGGAGCGTTGGTTGTTTACGGTGTGGTGGACTTTAAAACCCATGCGAAAATGATGCTGATCGTACGTCGTGAAGAGGGCAAACTGGTGCGCTATGCTCACCTAGGTACGGGTAACTATCACTCCGGTACGGCACGTCTGTATACCGATTACAGTTATATGACCAGCGATGCTGATGTGGGCGAAGATGTGCACAAAATTTTCCAGCAGCTCACCGGTATGGGTAAGATTTTACGACTGAAAAAGCTGCACAATGCACCGTTCACCCTTCATTCTCGCATGATTGAGATGATCGAACGGGAAGGTAAACATGGTAAACAGGGGCATATCATTGTCAAAATCAATGGCCTGACCGAGCCTCAGCTGATTCGTGCGCTCTATCAGGCTTCCCAGAAAGGGGTGAAGATTGAATTGATCGTGCGCGGCATGTGTCGTTTGCGTCCCGGTATTGAGGGAATCTCTGAGAATATTTCAGTACGATCAATTATCGGCCGTTTTCTGGAGCATACCCGGGTCTATTACTTTGGCAATAAAGGCAAGCCGGACGTGTTGTGCGCCAGTGCCGACTGGATGGAACGTAATATGCTTAATCGGGTAGAGACCGGCTTTCCGCTGACCGGCAAGCTGGCAGACCGGGTTAAGAGCGATCTGGATCTTTATCTGGCCGATAACAGCAGAAGCTGGGAACTACACTCCGATGGTAGCTATACATTAAATAAACCGGGCGAAGATGAAGAACTTATCAGTGCTCAGGATACTTTACTGAAAGAGTTTGCCAGCTGATACCTGGGGTAATTCCAGCTAAATTCTGATGGCCCCTTTGGGGCCTTTTTTAGTCAGGAGCGTCGCTCTGACAATCTTCCTTTTGATCCCCCCATCAATTTTCGTTTGCCTCAGGCCCCTTTTTATGGGAAATTGCATTTTTGTACTCTGAGTTTCCGATAGGAAATAAAGTGACAGGGCAGCAGATCCTGCCTGTTTATGTCTACCTCCTCGTTTTTGGAGGAGAGAGTACTATCCTTCAGTTTGGGCGCTGTTATCCACGGCATAATAAGAACGAGATGGAAGCCTTAACATGGCGAATGCCAAAACAGCCCTGGTGCTGAACGATATCTACAAGTCCTATGGCGACCTTGAGGTGCTCAAGGGCGTATCTCTAACCGCTAACGACGGTGACGTTATTTCAATACTGGGCTCCAGTGGCTCGGGAAAAAGTACGCTGCTGCGCTGTATCAACCTGCTTGAAAATCCCAGTAAAGGCGAAATAATCGTCGGCGACGAGCCGTTGGCGCTGAAACCCGGAAAAGATGGAAACCTGATAGCGGCTAACCGCAAACAGCTGGAGCAGATGCGCTCCCGTATTGGTTTTGTCTTTCAAAGTTTCAATCTCTGGCCCCATAAGACCATCTTAGAGAATATTATTGAGGCGCCTGTTCAGGTGCTCAAGCAGCCAAAGGCCGAGGCGATTGCCCGGGCCGAGGAGTTGTTGGCAAAGGTAGGTTTGGCGGATAAGCGTAATGCATACCCGGATAATCTGTCTGGTGGGCAGAAGCAACGTGTTGCAATCGCCCGGACTCTGGCGATGGACCCGCAAGTGTTGCTGTTTGATGAGCCCACCTCGGCGCTTGATCCCGAATTGGTTAACGAGGTGCTGGCGGTTATGAAAGAGCTGGCAGAGGAAGGTCGTACCATGCTGATCGTTACCCACGAGATGCGTTTTGCCCGGGACGTTTCCAGTCAGGTGGTTTTTCTTCATGAGGGGCAGGTCGAAGAGATTGGTCCTCCGGAACAAGTGTTTAATAACCCGAAATCTACCCGTGTGCAGGAATTTATGGCCAGTCACAGCTAAGATTTTATTTATTTGATGAAAAAGCTAAAGGGAAACAGATGATGAAAATTCGTAAACTCTTTGCCGCTGCCGCACTGATTGCGGGAGGTCTGATGGCCGCTCAGGTAGCGACTGCCGGCGATAAAATTCGCATTGCAACTGAAGGGGCTTATGCGCCTTTCAATATGGTAGATTCCAGCGGTGAGCTAATCGGTTTTGATGTTGAGATAGCTAAAGCACTGTGTGCCCAGATGAAGGCTGATTGTGAAATTGTGGCTCAGGACTGGGATGGTATTATTCCGGGGCTTCGCGCGCGTAAATATGACGCGATCGTGGCTTCTATGTCGATTACAGAAGAACGCATGCGTGTTGTGGACTTCTCTGAGAAGTATTACTCCAATGTGCTGGCGTTTGTTACTTCTGAAGGTAGCAGTGTTACTGTGACCAAAGAGGGCCTGAAGGGCAAAACAGTAGGGGCTCAGCGTGCCACTATTGCGGGTCAGTACCTGGAAGACAACCTGGGTGATGTGGTTGATGTAAAACTCTATGATACTCAGGATAACGCATATCTGGATCTGGCCACCGGTCGTCTGGACGCATTGCTGTCTGACAAGTTCCCCGCTTATGACTGGTTGCGTACTGATGATGGAAAAGGTTTCGCTTTTAATGGCACAGATATCGATATCAACGATGAAATTGGTATTGCTGTTCGTAAAGGCGATGCATTGAAAGATAAGTTTAGCGTTGCGATTAAAGCGATCGTTGCCGATGGCACTTACGCGAAGATTAATGAGAAGTACTTTCCATTCTCTATCTATTAATTAGTTATTTAGTCTCTGTTTAGTAATTGGGGCCGGCCTTTGGTCGGCCCGTTTTTAGGCGAATTTCATGGATCTGCAAGGCTTTGGCCATCTCCTGATCTCCGGTACCTGGATTACCATACAACTGGCATTATCCAGTCTGTTGGTAGGGCTAGTGATTGGCCTGCTGGGGGCATCAGCTAAGCTGTCCAAAAATCGTTTAGCCCGTTGGTTGGGGACGGGGTATACCACTCTGGTTCGGGGATTGCCTGAGCTGTTGTTGGTGCTCACTATCTACTTTGGCGGTTCTCAATTACTTATGTGGATTGCCGGCTTTTTTGGCTATGACGAGTATATAGAAATTGGTCCTTTTGTCGCGGGCGTAGCGGCGCTGTCGATCGCTTTCGGTGCCTATGCGACTGAGGTGTTTCGCATGGCGATGATGGAGATCCCTAAAGGACAGTGGGAGTCGGGTCTGGCTTGCGGTATGAGCCCCCTCCGGACTTTCTTTAGGATTATCCTGCCACAAGTGTGGCGACTGGCCATACCTGGTCTGGGTAATCTGTTTCAGGTGCTGCTGAAAGATACCGCTTTGGTTTCTGTGGTGGGTCTGAACGATATTATGCGCCAGTCTCAGGTTGCGATCAGTGCGACCAAAGAACCTTTCACCTTTTTCCTGGTGGCTGCATTGATCTATCTGTTACTGACAGCCGCAACCACCGGCTTTACGATGTTTATGGAGCGGATGGCAAACCCCGCTGCCCGGGGGCATAACTCATGAGTTGGGAATGGGATGTTATCTGGCAGTATCTTCCCCGCTTGCTTGAGGGGGCCTGGCTGACACTGGAGTTAGTGCTGGTCTCTGGTCTGATCGGTATTGCGCTGGCGATTCCACTGGCTCTGATGCGAGCTTCGTCTCACCTCTGGGTGAAAGCCTTTCCGTTTATCTATATCTATTTTTTCCGTGGTACACCGCTGCTGGTGCAGATTTTCTTAGTGTATTACGGTGCTTCTCAGTTCGAAGCAGTAAGGGAGTCGATGCTCTGGCCGGTACTGAAACAACCCTACTGGTGTGCCATTATCGCTTTTAGCCTGAATACGGCAGCTTATAGTGCTGAGCTGTTTCGCAGTGCGATTCAGGCAATTCCATCTGGTGAGATAGAGGCTGCTGAAGCGATGGGAATGAGTAAGCCGGTGCAGATTCGTCGTATTATTATGCCCCGGGCTTTTGGTATCGCACTGCCAGCTTACGGTAATGAAGTGATTCTGATGCTTAAGGGCAGCGCTTTGGCCAGTACGATTACGTTATTGGATTTGACCGGTATGGCGCGGACGATTATCGCCCGGACCTATACTCCGTTAGAGATGTTTCTGGCGGCAGGTATGGTGTACCTGGCGATCAGTGCGCTGGTTATAGCACTGTTCCGGTTTATGGAATATCGCTTTAACCGTTATCAGTACTATCACCATACTGATACCCCGACCGATCTGGATCCACAATTGAGAGATCCGCATATCGATAACTGATTAGCCTTTGAACTGGCTGATCAGGGGAGGATAGCCCAGCTGAAAACTGGGGTATTTAAAGAGATAACCTGCTTCTTTCAGGCGTTTGTTGCTGCAGCGTTTACTGCCGATAGTTCGTCGAGCTGAGGTGTCGGTGATTTCAACGCCGAGTTGTTCAGCGAGCCAGTCGCTCACCTCGTGCAAGGCTACAGGTTCATCATCGCTGGCAAGGTAGATGGATGCCAGGGTCTGTTGCCGTGAGTGCTGATGCAGATGCTCTAAAACACCAACGCAATCATCCCGGTGAATTCTGTTGCTATAGCGGATTGGGTCTGCCGGGTAGCCGATGCCACGATTGACCTGACCAAGCATATAGTTACGACCGGGCCCGTAAATACCACTGAAGCGCACGATCGTAGCAGGAACGCCGCTATTGAGAGCGATCTGTTCCGCTTCCAGCATAATCTGGCCTGAGAAGTTGTCTGGTTGGGTCGTGGAGGATTCATCAACCCATTCATGCTGGGCCTGATGGTAGACAGCAGTACTGGAAACAAAGAAGAGTTGTCGTAGTTTAATACCCTGTTGCTGCAACGCATTCAGCAGGGCTTTGAGGCCTTCCGGATAGGCTTTACGATAGATGGCTTCATCTCTGGCACCGGCCGCCACGGCATAGAACAGAGTATCTATCTGTTGCGGCAAATTAATAAGCGTGTCAGGCTGACTCAGATCAGCGCTAATTCCTTGGATACCGGGGGGCAGCTGGTTTATATTACGACGAAGGCCAAAGACCGTGTATCCCTGCGCAACCAGATTTAGCCCGAGCTGGCTGCCGATATCACCGCAACCGGCGATTAGAATCTGATCTCTGTTTAACGTATGGCTCAATGTACTTATCCTGTTTCAGGTTGAGTTAGCATCATAACAAAGGAAAGCTGCGAATGACTCTCACTGAGTTGCGTTACATCGTTACTCTCGCTCAGGAACAACACTTTGGACGCGCTGCTGAGCGTTGTTTTGTCAGCCAGCCAACCCTGAGCATAGCGGTGAAAAAGCTGGAGGAAGAACTGGGTACTGCGCTGTTCGAGCGGAGTAAACATGCGGTACGTGTTACCCCTGTTGGTCAGAAGGTTATTCGTCAGGCGCAGACAGTTCTGGAGCAGGCTGAGTCGATTAAAGATCTGGCTCAGGAGGGCAAGGATCAGTTAGCCAGTCCGTTGCGGGTAGGCGCTATTTATACGATCGGCCCTTATCTGTTTCCTCATCTGGTGCCTGAATTGCAAAAGCGGGCGCCTAAAATGCCGCTTTATATAGAAGAGAATTTTACTGACAACCTGCGGCCTAAAATCCGCAATGGAGAGCTGGATGCGATTATTGTTGCGTTGCCCTTCGATGAACCGGATATTCTGACCCGTCCCCTCTATGAAGAACCGTTTAAAATGTTGCTGCCAAAGGACCACCCTCTGGCCAATAAGGATCAGATAGACAGTCAGACGTTGCATGAACAGGATCTGTTACTACTGGGTGAAGGGCATTGTTTTCGAGACCAGGTATTGGAGGCATGCCCGACGCTGTCAGGAAATGCGTCTGATCGGCATACGGTGACGGAAGGCAGTTCGCTAGAGACCATCCGTATGATGGTAGCCTCCGGGCTGGGAGCCAGTGTCATTCCGCAGTCTGCCACCGGGGGATATTATCGCTCCGACATGGTGGTTACCAAACCGTTTAAGGCACCGCCTCCGGTGCGTACAGTGGGATTGGCCTGGCGTGCCAGTTTTCCCCGTCCGCAGGCGATTGATCTGTTGATTGAGTCGTTGAATAGTTGTCCGATACTCGAAAACGAAGACTGATATGACTCAGGTGGCCCTTGCGCAACTGCCGGTAACCGAACTGAAAGGCGTCGGAGCGGCGTTGGCACAAAAGCTTGAAAAGCTGGATATTCGTACTTTACAGGATCTGCTATTTCATCTGCCGTTGCGTTATCAGGATCGCACCCGGATTGTGCCAATTGGGTCGCTAAGTCCTGGTGTTGAGGGGGTGATCGAAGGGGAGGTGAAAGGCGCAGATATTGCGATGGGTCGCCGTCGTAGTCTGGTCTGTAGGTTGCAGGATGGTAGCGGTACTATAACCCTGCGATTTTTCCATTTCTCCGCCGCACAGAAAAACAACCTGAAACCCGGAACCCGAATTCGCTGCTTTGGTGAGGTTCGCACCGGCGCGAGTGGATTAGAGCTCTATCATCCGGAGTATCGCCGGGTTGATGAAAACGAGGTGGCGCCGGCAGAGGAATCTCTGACGCCGATTTATCCGACCACAGAAGGGCTGAATCAGGGGCGTCTGCGGGCGCTAACGGATGGCGCTCTGGTATACCTCGCGAATGGTTCTCTGACGGAGTTAATTCCTGAGCCGTTGCGTCAACAGTGGCAGCTGCCGCCATTGAATGATGCCGTACGCTATCTACACCGTCCTCCGGTTGACGCAAATCAGACGCAGTTATTAGAGGGCTACCATCCTGCACAGCGACGCCTGGCGTTCGAAGAATTGCTGGCACATCACCTCTCTCTTCTGAAACTGCGACAGCGTACCCGGCAACAGGGCGCCCCGGAATTAATCGCAACTGATCAGTATCAGAAGGCTTTTTTGCATAACCTGTCTTTCCCTCTGACGGGGGCGCAGCAACGGGTTAGTCATGAGATCAGTGCAGACCTTGCCCAGCCCTTTCCAATGCTGCGATTGGTCCAGGGTGACGTGGGTTCAGGTAAAACCGTTGTAGCGGCACTCGCTGCTCTCCAGGCGGTTGAGGGTGGTTTTCAGGCGGCAGTGATGGCGCCTACCGAAATTCTGGCCGAGCAGCATTTCATTAACTTTGGTAACTGGTTGGAACCCCTGGGTTTAAAAGTTGCCTGGCTGGCGGGTAAACTGAAAGGTAAGAAACGGCAGGAGCAGCTGGAGGCTATGGCTGACGGTTCAGCTCATGTTGTGGTTGGTACCCATGCACTGTTTCAGGATGAAGTCAGGTTTGCCAACTTAGGGTTGGTGGTTGTGGATGAGCAACATCGTTTTGGTGTGCATCAGCGTTTGGCGCTG
>JAIBCZ010000098.1 GCA_024679645.1 Amphritea sp. | reverse complement strand
TTTGCCAGATACGTCGCCAGCCCACCTTCATTCCGGGAGATCGACATATCATTATCATTCAGGATAACCAGCAGGTTGGCATTAGTATGGGCGGCATGGTTGAGAGCCTCAAACGCCATTCCCGCCGTCATCGCACCATCTCCTATGATAGCGACGGTCTTATGCGTAAAGCCTTGCAGGCGGTCTGCAATAGCTATTCCCAGGGCCGCACTGATCGAGGTGCTGGAATGCCCGGTACCGAAGTCGTCGTACTGGCTTTCACTGATGCGGGGGAACGGTGCTAACCCCTCTTTCTGGCGAATACTGAGCAATGCATCTTTGCGGCCAGTGAGGATTTTATGGGGATAACTTTGATGGCCGACATCCCAGATCAGATGATCAACCGGTGTTTGCAGCAGGTAGTGCAGTGCTATCGTTAATTCAATCACACCTAACCCTGCGCCAAAATGCCCGCCGGTCTGGCCCACGGAATAGAGCAGGAAAGCGCGTAGCTGCTCGGCGATTTCGGGTAGCTGTTCAGGGGGCAGCAATCGCAGCTCAGCGGGTGAAACGATGCTGTCCAGTAAAGGGGTATCCGGACGGAATTCAGGAATCGAGTAGAACATATGATCAGTACTGTCGTTCAACAATGTAGTCTGCCAGCCAGTGCAGCGGTTGTGCCGCATCACCGAAGTCCACGATACTTGCATGGGCCTGTTCATTCAGCAGCGCTAGTTTCTGTTTAGCACCCGCCATACCTAAGAGGGCTGGATAGGTCGATTTTTCATGCTGCAGGTCGGAGCCCTGGGGTTTGCCTAAGGTTTCTGTACTGCCTTCAATATCGAGAATATCGTCCTTGACCTGAAATGCGAGGCCGATAGCGCTGGCGTAGTTCTTAAGTGCGCGCAGATCTACTTTGCTTGCATGGTTACTGGAAAGTGCGCCCATCTCAATACTGGCACATATCAGGGCGCCGGTTTTGTGTCGATGCATCAGCTCAAGTTGCTCGGTGCTGATCTGCTTTCCTTCATTGCACAGGTCGATAGACTGACCGCCTACCATACCCAGATAGCCACTGTCGCGGGCCAGTACACTGACCATCTGCAGGCGAATTTCAGCGGGCAGACCATTATCGGTAGCGAGCAGTTCAAAGGCCAGTGGTTGTAGCCCGTCGCCGGCGAGGATTGCGGTCGCTTCATCAAAGGCGATATGGCAGGTTGGCTTGCCGCGTCGTAGCTCGTCATCGTCCATCGCCGGGAGGTCGTCATGTACTAATGAATAACTATGGATGCACTCGATAGCGCAGGCAGCAGAATCAGCCTGTGCTAGTTGACCGTTCAAAAGTTGATTTGCCATATAGACCAGTACTGGTCGCACCCGTTTACCGCCGTTAAACAGCGAATAGTTCATCGCCAGACGAACCTGCTCAGCATCACAGGTTTTTTGCAGTACGGTTTCCAGCTGTTGCTCAACTCTTTTCTGATACTGCTGCAGCAAAAGCTTTCCTTCCATCAGGTCATTCCTCTGGCAGATCAAAGGGAACCTCTTTTAACTCCCCATTTTGCTGTATCAGCATCTGCACTTTTTGTTCTGCCTGGGCGAGAATGGACTGACAGTCGCGAGTCAGGCTGACACCTTGTTCAAACGTTTGCAGAGACTGTTCAAGAGATAACTCTCCCTGCTCAAGTTGGGTGACCATCGTCTCCAACTGTGCCAAAGAGGTTTCAAAATCGGGTGTTTTCTTCTTTGCAGGCATAGGGTGTACCGTCGGGTTGGAACCGTTAAAAA
Source organism: Amphritea sp. (assembly GCA_024679645.1). GTDB lineage: Bacteria > Pseudomonadota > Gammaproteobacteria > Pseudomonadales > Balneatricaceae > Amphritea. Next base: position 6,128 of record JAIBCZ010000098.1, on the reverse strand, counting down.
GGCGACAAACTACCGGACAGGCCGGTTTTGGTCAATCAGACCAATAAATTGTACTAGAAACAGTGCTAAATAGGTGAACCCGGTTATTTTTTTGATACTATCTAGCTACAGCTAAATAGGTATGCCAGCAATCACAGATTTTTATATAGGTGCTGTTGATTGTTTGGATGACCTGACTAACTTATTGATTTGGGGAATGAAGCGTGGATATAGCGTCGCTCGTCGGTATTATAGGCGCCTTTGGTATCGTAATTGCTGCGATGGTTACAGGCGGTGATATCGGTGTTTTTGTAAACGTTCCGTCATTGTTGATCGTTATTGGCGGAAGTCTTTTTGTTGTACTGATGAAGTTTCCATTGGCTCACTTTCTGGCGGTAGGCAAAGTTGTTGGAAAGGCGTTCAAATTTAAATCAGTTAAACCAGAAGACATTATCGCTGAAACTGTAGATCTGGCAGACGCTGCGCGAAAAGGTGGATTGCTGTCTCTGGAAGATAAGGAAGTCAGTACTGACTTTATGCAGCGGGGAATCCAGCTGCTGGTCGACGGACATGATCCCGACATCGTCAAAGCCCTGCTGAACAAAGAGAAAGGCTTGACCACAGAACGCCATGAGTATGGCTCTGATATTTTTAAAGCGATAGGCGATGTGGGCCCTGGTATGGGCATGATCGGTACACTGGTTGGCCTGGTACAGATGCTATCTAATATGTCGGATCCGAAATCGATCGGTCCGGCGATGGCGGTTGCGCTGTTAACAACACTCTACGGCGCGATGCTGGCGACTATGTTCGCATTACCGGTATCGGATAAGCTGGATGCGCGCAAAGCGGAAGAAGAGCTTAATCAGTCGCTGATTATTGATGGTTTGCTGGCGATTCAGGCAGGACAAAACCCCCGTGTTATCGAGCAGATGTTACGCAACTATCTTCCTGAGAAAAAGCGTGCGGTCGCTGAAGAGTAGGGGATAGTAGCATGAGTGAAGAAGAGCATAAGTGTCCCCCCTGTCCGGCAGGTTTACCGGGGTGGCTAGCGACCTTTGGTGACCTGATGTCACTGTTGATGTGTTTCTTCGTACTTCTATTGTCATTTTCTGAAATGGATGTGCTGAAATTCAAGCAGTTGGCTGGCTCGATGCGCGAAGCCTTTGGTGTTCAGAACCAGGTTAAAGTCCAGGATATTCCTAAAGGCACCAGTATTATTGCCCAGGAGTTCAGTCCTGGTCGTCCCGAACCAACACCGCTGAATGAAGTCCGGCAGATGACGATTAACAATAATATGCAAACTCTCGATGTCAGGACTGAAGCGGGAGAGCCTGAGATCAGTGATAAGCAGCAGGGGGAAACCGCAGAAGAGTTGCGAGAGATGCTGGAAGAGCTTGAGGCTAAGGCGGAAGCTGAGGCTCAGGAGGAGGCGGTTGAATTTGCGGCTGCGCTGCGTCAGGAAATTGGACAAGGCAGTGTTGAAGTTGCTACGGACGGCAAAAAGATTGTTATTCGGGTGAAAGAGAAAGGCTCATTTGAGTCCGGTTCTGCTGAGCTTAAATTTGCTTATATACCGATAATTGCCAAAATTCGTGATGTACTACTCAATGTCAGTGGCAAAGTAGCCATAGAAGGCCATACCGATAATATTCCGGTTTCCGGCGGGCGTTATGAATCTAACTGGGGATTGTCGACTTCCCGTGCGCTGGCGGTAGGGCATGAGCTGTTTGCCGATCCGCGTATAGACCAGGCACGATTTACGGTTATAGGGTTTGCTGATACCAAACCGCTGGCACCGAATAACACCATTGAAAACCGCAGTACTAATCGCCGGGTCGAGATTATTATTCAGAAAGGAAATGACCCTGAAGCGCTGGAAAAACTGAAAACCCAGGGTGAAGGGGATAACGATTTCGGACCGCTGGAACCGCAAGAGGTTTTCTAATACCTACTCAGGTCTCGTTATAAGCAAAAAAACCCGGCGATAGCCGGGTTTTTTGATTTGAAACGCGATTACTTAGAGTTATCAAGCATGTGCTGGATAGCTGCTTTCAGCTCGCCATCAGTACAATCCATGCAAGTACCTTTAGGTGGCATAGCGTTAACACCTTTTATCGCAGATGCCGTTAGTGCATCGATACCCATAGCAGCACGTGGACCCCACTGGTCAGCTTTGCCCACAATCGGAGCGCCGGCTGCGCCAGTCATATGGCATGCCATACACTTAGTGTTGTAGACAGTTGCGCCATCGCGTTCAGCCATCGCTGCAACTGGAGTCATAAGCATGGCAGTAACTGCCAGAATCATAGTCTTTTTCATATTGCCTTCACCTTTTATTAGTATCCGTAAAAAGTTGCCGTCTTACCGGCCCCGGAATTTGGTCACTGAAGTGTATTCGTAACGGGTACTTAGTGTAAATACCACAATAGGCCTGAATTGAATCTGAATCGGCAATTAATGATGTGGAGCAAAACGTTTATTCAGGCATGCAAACTCATCGCGTAAACGGCCTGACTGTGCTGGGTAGTTGCTTTCGTTTGTTGCAGATCCCGTTGTTTATTCCACTCATTACAGAGTGCAATAACCTGTTCCGCAGGCAGGTCGATGATATTAGTAATTTGGTCAGTAGTATGGCCGTCACGCATAAACTGTTCTATTTGATGCTCAATGTTATTCGTCTTCATTGTTTTAAACCTATTCTCTACTTTAGCGGGTAGATAATCTCAGGATATTGTTACAAAAGTGTTGCGACCACTTAAATGCCTAAGAATTTTAGGGTTTTTGTTGTCGTAAGGGGGGGGAATGGTATATGTTGTATTTATTACTCAAACTGAGATATCTGTTTGAATAGGGCTCTGCGTCGATGGCAAGGATTGGCACGCAGGAAATGAAACCGGGGGAGATAATGGATAAAAATAATACCGCATTAAAGGCTGGTTCATATCAGAGCAAAACGTCAATATTAGGAGGGGGTATGCCAACTAGCCTGCGAGCCAGTTATGATGACGATGAACTGGCGCAAAAGCTTGGGTTCGTGTCTTTTTCAACGGATTTTCTGATACGGTGTTATCGTGTGTTTGATGGTGACATCAAATCGGCCATTATTTTTAATGTGATCTCTCTATGGGCACTCCGTCAACGCGAAGGGGCTGAAGAGCAACAAGCGGTTGCTGGCTTTTCCTGTAATAACCATTCCATCAGTATTGCTACGGGTATTCCATATGAGACTGTCCGCCGTAAAGTTAAGGCGATGGTCGAGAATGGCTGGCTGGAATTCAGTGACTCATCACACGTTGTGCTTAATTCAGATAAATGGCGTGAAGTGCTGAGTGAAGTGATAGACCCGGAACGTTGCGTTGTTGGTTATGTGCGAAGTACCGATGTTGCTCCCAGTTTTTCTGGTCGCGAGCGACGTGGTAGCCCTTCAGACCGCCGTAGCTGAGCATGAGTCATTTGAAAGAGGGTCGCTATTGCGGCCCTTTTTTTATAGCTGTTATTTTATGGGTATTCAGATCAGTCCGGGGGCATAAAAGGATTGCTCCTTTGGCTGTTTTTTTGTCCAATGCGAACTTCGTTAAATACGGTGATAAGTGGAGTTGCCTGGATGTCAGACAGTAAGATTTTTGATCAGATAGCGGATGAAGTGTATCGGCAGGGCTATTCTGTGCTGAGTAATGCGCTGCCGGTTGAACTTTGTACTGCGTTGGCTGATGAAGTTAAGAGTTTGCCTGTCGAGCGTTTTAGCCGGGCAGGTATCGGCCGTCAGGACGATCATTTAAAAACAGAAACGATACGCCGGGATGAAATCTGCTGGATCGATAACTCGACGACGGCCGGTCATGCTTGGCTTGAATGGGCTGACGGGCTTAAAGAGGCGCTAAATCGACGCTTGTTTCTCGGGTTATTCTCGTTCGAGAGCCATTACGCCCATTACCAGTCAGGCGACTTTTACAAAGTGCATCTGGATGCCTTTCGAGGGCAACAAAACCGTGTGTTGACGGTCGTCACTTATCTCAATTTGGATTGGCCCGCTGATGGTGGGGGAGAGCTACTTGTATATCCCGAAGAGGGCAATACTCCTTTACTGAAAGTGATACCTGAATTTGGTACTTTAGTGATTTTTCTAAGTGAAGAGTTCCCCCATGAAGTGCTGCCTGCTAATGCTGATCGTTACAGTATTGCGGGTTGGTATCGAATCAACAGTTCTGGTAATGGCAAGATCGATCCGGATGCCTGAAAAACAGTGATCAGTTTTCGGTTTTTATCACTGTCGGTGATAACATACAGATTAATAATCGGATGGACTTAAGGTCGCTCGTGCCCCTATCAGCTAAAACAAAGCCTGCACCACTATCTTTCCTCTGGCTACTGGCAGGTTACATACTGCTACACTTGGTAATCCGTCTGGGGATGGGGGGGACGCTAGAGCTGGATGAAGCGGAACAGGTGATCCTGGGGCAGCAGCTTGAGTTAGGGTATAACACTCAACCACCACTATATACCTGGATTCAGTGGCTGTTTTTTCAGCTTCTGGGTACCGGTGTCTTTGCGCTGGCGCTGTTAAAGTCGCTCCTGCTTTTCTCAATATATCTATTCACCTGGCTGGTCGCCCGGCAAGTTATTCCTAATCAGCGCATAGCGCTACTGGCGAGCTTTTCGTTATGCCTGATACCCAGTGTTGCATGGGAGTCCGTCCGGGATCTGACCCATACGGTACTGGTGACAGCGATCGCGTCTGCTACTTTTTATACCGTATTCAGAATCTATCAGAAGCGCTCTCTGAGTGCTTATATTGTGCTCGGTGTTTTATTGGCTTGCGGTATGCTGGCGAAATACAGTTTCGGTCTGTTTGCCGCTAGTTTGCTGCTGTCTGCTCTGTCTGTCAGAGAGTACCGTAGCCTGATTCTTAACCGACGTATGCTGCTTTCCATTAGTATCGCAATCCTGCTTTTTCTACCGCATCTGCTCTGGGCTATTGGACATCTCGAAGAGATTAAAGCTTTTATTGGCGGGCAGGTAGGTGAAGGTCGGGAGGCCAGTTACATAAGCGGTGTACTCACTGGCTTTTCTAGTCTGGCAAAGAATTCTGCCGAATTTCTGATCCTTGTCTGGCTGGTACTGACACTTATTTTTCCATCAGCTTATAAACCGCTATCTGCTGATAATGAATGCATACACAGAACGCTGCTGGCCCGCTTTTTAATCGCTGGGGGTCTGGTTTGTGTTGTCCTGATTCTGCTGTTTGGTACAACTCAGTTTCAGAGTCGTTGGTTTCAGCCGCTGCTGATCTTTTTTCCTCTCTATATGCTCAGTAGAGTTGATACGGTTGGATGTTCGGTACGGCGAGAGACCATACTGCGTTCTGTGATCGTCTTTTTTATAGTGATAGTGGTTGTTTTGCGTTTTGCTCAGTTTTGGCTGGCACCCTATATCCAGCGCAATGCTAACCGCATGCAGTACCCCTCTGCAGAGCTTGCGCAACAGTTGCAGCATGACGGTTTTACTCAGGGGACTATCATAGGGGACAGTAATCTGACCGCCGCTAATCTTAGCTTGTACTTTGACGGTGCAAGAATTCTGAGCCCGAATACTGAGTTTTTTATGGCTGATCCCTCTGTTGGGAATGGTCAGTGTCTGGTGGTCTGGAAGGCCACCCGGCATGACAATATGCCGTTGCCGCAAGTTAATTACCTTAAACGGTTAGGTATTGACGCTCAGAGTAAACCTTATCGATATATTACTGCCCCCTATCTTTATGCTGATAGTGGTGAGCATCGCTTGGGGTATGTTCTTTTTTCATCGGAAAACCAGTGTAATAAACGGCCGATCGAAATAAGTCGCTGATGCAAATATCTGTATTGGCTCTTCTTCTGTTGGCTTGACCGTTTTTGAAATAAACCTGATACTCTCACCATTATGAAATCACTTTACAACACTCCGCTTTCAGCGACAGATCTGATCATTACATTGCGACGCCGTGTATCGAATACCTGTGCCTGTCTGGGTGTTGTATCTCGACGACGATGACTGTCTAAGCGAAGCAAATACTCAGAAAGCCGCAGGTAACCCCTGCGGCTTAATGAGATGGTTCCCCTCGCTTCAGCCTACTAGGCTGAAGTGAACCCAAAAGGAGCTATCTCATGTTT
>JAIBCZ010000208.1 GCA_024679645.1 Amphritea sp. | reverse complement strand
TGATAACATCAGTCCTTCGTTAATCTGAAGGACACCCTGTTATGACTAAGGCCCTACTATTCTCTTCTGCTAAAACTGTTAATAACAGCGGTTCACTTCAGCACTGCCTGGCACTTGAAAACCAGCTACATCAAAACAATATTAATATTACAGAATTAATCATTGATCCCCTCAGCACTCCCTGGCACAGCGAAATCGAAGCCAACCATTTCCGCAGCGGTTGCGGGCCTATAGAGGCTACAGCCCAGGCTCGGGACCTGATCACCAGCGGTAAATCTGACGCGGTAATTATTAGCGGTAAAGATCTGCTTAAGACCGGATATGACCGGGAGCAACGACTCGATCTGATGGCGGTTTATGGCAAAGATTATCCTCTTACAGCCGCTTACAATGAACTGGCCGAGCAATTCATTCATCGCCACGGCGCGGATGCTAGACAATTCCACCAGCTAGCCCATCACCTGTTTGAAAACTATAAATGTAGTTACCGGAATGTCATCTCCGACGAGCTGTCTGCTGAACAGCTTCCTGACGAACGCTGGTACAACCATATCACCCCCCTGTTTCGTGGCGTTGACTGCGCCAATCCACTAATAGACTTTTCCGGGCGAATACTCATCGGGAATGAAAAAGTAACACAATTACTGGATATACCCGTGTCAGAGCAGCTGGAAATAACCGGCGTAGGGCTGGGCTATACCCCAGGTGATGGGAAACAGCACATAGAAGATATTGTCAGTTATGAACACCTACAGCAGGCCTACGCTGAGGCCTGCCATCAAGCCGGTATCGATTTTGCCGCACAGTTTCGTGCCGGCGATGCACTATTAGAAACCTACACCTGCTATCCCGTAGTGCCTATCGCATTCCTGTTGGCTAGCGGTCTGGTCGATCTGTTAGAACAGGTTCCAGCATTTCTTGAACAACATCTGATTACGATTACCGGTGGGATGAATCTTGCCAAGGGCCCCTGGAATAACCCTGCGCTGAACAGCCTGATTGAAATGCATCAGCAGTTGATTGCCAGCCCTGATCATCAAATAGGTGCCGTTCATGGTAACGGTGGTTTGGGCTATAAACAGGGTGTCGCTATCCTGAAGAAACCAGGTTAGTCAGGTGCCAGAGGTTACCCACAATATCTGTGCATAACCTCTGGGGAAAACCCTGAATAACTTTATTAAAGCCTCCCTAGGCAGCGTTATTGCTGAGGATTAGCAAGCTGAACAGAATCTACCCAGACACCTGTTCACGAGTACATTCACCCTGTTTTATCACCCGACGGCTAACGATACCCCTTCTATCTGTGCTGATGCTGCTCATGTTCCGTTTCTGCGCAGGCATAAAGCAGACAGTCACTTTGCGCAATAGCCGGATTAGTCGTCACCATAAAGAGTTTCAGTTGCTGAGCGGAATATAAACCGTTAGATTTACTCAGAAAATAGCGTGGTAAAACATTTTCCCCCTTCGCACTCAATACCTGGAAAGTCGATACGCCTCTCGGACCAAGCCAGCCCAATCGGGTAAGCGCAGGTATCACACCAAAATTAAACTTTTCCACATCAAGGGAGATCGTCAGATCAACACCGGGAATCCGCTGGTCTGCATAAGCAATTCGGCAACCGGGCTGCAATTCAAAGCGTACTGCCTGACGGTAAAGATCCAGCACCGGGCCCGGTTTACCCTGCAATATATCATCACTAAAGAGATACCTTTGTAAGCCTTGTTCTGCAATCAGATCGGCTTCAGGCTGGTTGGCCCCACCACACTCTATCGTCACGACAGGTTGTTGATCACAACTCAGTTCCATCAATGAACCCAAACGATACTCGGTCACAATCATCCGCCGTGTAAACAGACTCACCAACGCTTCATGGGCTGCGCTTTCATAGGTAACAACACCGAAAGCAGGGCTCATACCTGACGTATTGTGGATATCCAATACCGCTTCCGGCTGATAGTGCGCTAATAGCTCTTTAAAATGACTGGCCACATGCCCCGGCGGATCATTGAACGGGGGCTTAAAACAACGATTCATATCCCGTTGTCCAGGTATCTGCCGATAACAAAACAACACCTCATGTAACGCGGTACGAACCGATGCGATCAGGCAGATTAGTTTAACCGCTGGACGCTCTCCACTGCGCAACCATCGTAAAATGGCCCTGACGCCGGACGGCTCGTTGCCATGTAGCAACGTAGCAACTGCACGACAACGCCTATTATTCTGACCCTCTATAACAATCAGAGTCGGGCCACCCAGTTGCCGTAGAAACTCACCGACATCTTCCGGTAAAGACTCCGGTGGAGGATTATGGAGAAAGTGAATCGGGTGCGACCTGCGTGGCATCAGACATCCTCCCATTGGGCTACCGGGTGGTTGTTACCTGAATTCGTTATGTAGGACTCCAGCATAGAGCGAAGCGCCCGATGCTTAACTAACGAACGGGACAAACGGTTAAACTGTCGGAGTTGCCAGCAGGCACCATTCGTTCTGGCTTGTACACGCTGCTGGATAATACCCAGATAGCAATCAACCTCTCCGGCGTTAATACCTATCCCTAACAAGCCTTTGCGGGCCGTTGGCAGTAAACCCTGCACAATTTCAATTACCGGTATACGAGACAGTTGTTCCCGGGGACCATTCGGCCAAAGCAACCGGGCCTTCACTCCTTTTTCTGCTGCCTGATAGAAGTTATGCTCCAGTGTCTGAAACGGCAGCGCCGGAATTATCTCCTCAATCCGGGGTTTCAACCCTTCGGCTAAACCAATAATCAATGCTGCATTTGCCATCATATCGCAGGCACTGGGACCGGCGGGAAGCGCCCTGATCTCAATTCTTAAATGGCCACCCTCCAGAGGATCATACACCGGCCGGTTCCAGGGCCAGACGGTTCCCTGATGCAGGGACAATTCAAACAGTGAGGGGGCAGGCGGTAATGAAACGTCCTGCATTGAATCCTCAGCTATGTTTTGCCTGGATCGGGCGGGTTCACAGATCGGCAGGATAGGTTGATGCAGATAAACCGCTTCAGCAAACAACTCGTGCACCCCCTGCCTGACCCAACCATTACCAAAACTTACCCGGTCAGGCTCACCGGTTTTAAGCGAATGATGATCACGTCCATCAATAGCATGCTTAAACAGCGGAATACGCGTTTCATGCCAAAGTCTGTTACCGAGAAGAAAAGGTGAATTAGCAGAAATCGCCAGCACCAGAGGGGTCACCAACTGAATCGCATTATAGCTATCCGCAAACTCCTCTGGAGGAACCCGGTAATGCATCTGTAAAGAAGTATTTGCGCCCTCCAGAGTGACATCGGAAGCTCTGAGAGAAATAGGATCAGCGCCATCAATTTTAATCGTTAACCTTTCCCCCCGCATATCCGACAGTGCCCGGGTTAATGCATGATAACGAGACAGGTCTGTCATCGCATGGAGGCCAAAATCAGTACGCTTTAAGGTCGGCAGAATACCGATAGGTAATACCCGGCCAGAAAACTGCTCCGCGAAGTTATTCAATTTACTTAATACCAGAGAAATCTCAGACTCAATTTTGGAGAACGGTTTGCCTTCTATGCCCACAGGTGTCAGGTTGTATTCAAGATTAAAGCGATTCAATTCCAACGTGAGCTGTGGGTCCCCCAAAGCGTTTTGAATTTCACTATTCACAGAGAGCGGACGCCCTAATCGGTCAACAACATAAAGCTCAAGTTCGGCCCCCAGAGTCCCCCCACCCTGACCAAAACCGGGCTGTTTTAATAATTGTTTAAGCGTATCCAGATTACTGAATAACTTACCGGTAAAGCGCTCATAATCACGCGGGGTGAATTCAGACTTCTTTATCTCGAGTCCCATGATTGGATCCGTAACAGGCAGCAGCTATACCTTCAGTTAAGACGCGACTGTTAAATTGTTCAATAATAATCTGCCAGCTCAGTTAGCTGTGCATAAGATATTTATCCCCGATTCCTGTGGATAGCCTATGGGAAAACCACTGTATAGCCACTTATAAGTCAGCTAAAAGCCGATATTATTAACCCTGCTTAAAACGGTCTAATTAATAAACAGTCATTACTTACAAAATAGCTATTGATAATCATTCTTATTATCATTACTATTTACATGCTCGTAAGAAAAGACAGGTTGCTCTCACCTCACCGGCAACCTGCCTAGGCGCGGAGTTGATTTGGCCAACTCCGCGCCACCCTTACGGGTATTGATATTCTTGAGACTATCTTTACCGACCGCTGAATTAGTCAGTATCAACTAAGATCCTTTCTGTAATATCAGGCTCTGTTAGCAGCCTACGATGTGGTCCCGAAAGCATTTATGGTCATTTCGCAGGTTTCTTTTTATTGACCGGGTGCAATCACCCGGTATTTTTTTCTTATCTC
>JAIBCZ010000031.1 GCA_024679645.1 Amphritea sp. | reverse complement strand
GATACCGATAGATGCTTCAACGATGGTATTTTCAAAACTGTTTACCAGCACTTCGCCAACAATGTGTTTGTTGGGGATGGTGACAACCTCACCATCTTCAGTAGAAAGTTGAGTGTAAGCCAGATGAATCTCTTCAACGACCCCGCACACGTCATTACAACGAATGGTATTGCCGACAACAAAGGGCCGGGTGATGATGATGGTAAAGCCTGCTCCGTAGTTTGAAAACACACCCTGAAGCGCGAGTCCGATACTCAGAGAGATTGCACCGATTGCCGCTATAAAAGGGGCGACGCTAATACCAAATTTACCTAAACATATCACCGCAACCATCGCTATCACTAATAGCTTAATCGTACTGCTGATAAAGTTACTCAGGGTGACATCGACGTTGTGGCGCAGGCAGAGGCGAAGAGTGAGCCTTCCAATCCAGCGGGCGACAATCAGGCCGATGATAAGGATGATCACCGCGCCAATTACCTGGAAACTGTAGTTGACAAAAAAGTCGATGATCAGACCGTAAAAATGGGTCAGTGTGGCAAGCTCTTCCTGAATCATGGGCGTCTCCTGACTCCGGCGTTCCGGTAGTGCATCACCGGGCAGCAATGGGTGGGGAAGTTATAAAAAGTCCATCGGGTTTGCTCAGGGGCTGGTTCAGGACTTCCTTAGCTGGCGCGGAGACCTAATTCAGGTTCGCTGCTGTCCAGCAGCTCAATGAATTCGATAAATTGATCGAGCTGCCTTTCATTGTATACCGGAAGGCCGTTGCGCATAAGTTCGTCGGCGGTTGCGCCGGAACCTGCTTTGATGGTGCCGGTGAAATTACCATCGTAGACTTCAAGGTTACCGCAGGAGGGGCTGCGGGATTTCAACAGCGCGCAGCAACAATTCTCGCGTTCTGCGATCTCTATGGCTCTTTCTGCGCCGGCTAAAAACTGTGGCGTAACATCCTCACCGTTAATGCCGGTGATGCGTAGCGGAAATTTATCCTGAATTTCAGCAGGAGGGCGGGGGGTAGGTAAGCCTCCCTCAATTTCGGGACAGACAGGTACAAGGCGTCCTTGTCTGTTTAAGCGGCGTACCAAATCGTTATCTATCAGGTTGTCCTTGCCATCAAAACGGACCTTGTTCCCTAATAGACACGCACTGATCAGTATTTTATTTTTTTTATTCATAATTCAGTTTGTTTAGATATTAAGTGTCGGCGCGGATTCTAACAGCTATGAGGCATAGAGCAATAAAACTAAAGCACGAATATGACGATTATATGATCTAAGGCAGCATAAATATGTCCAGACTGGTTTTAGGCGTACGAAAAAACTTCAGTTTTCTGTTTACGGCAGGGGTTATTCTGGGTATATACTTAGGGGAATACCCTTATAGCGCCTGGGTGGTTCTGTGAGGTCATAAATAATAAGAACAGGAATACCCAATGGATCTGAGTTTCACTGAAGAGCAGCAGATGATTCAGGATGCCGCCAAACGATTTGCAGAAAATGAATTGGCCCCGCAGGCAGAAGCACTGGATCAAACTAAAGATCGAAGTATCCTCAGAGGTCATTGCCAACAACTGGCAGAGCTCGGTTTTATGGGCCTGAATATCGATGCGGAGTTTGGTGGTACTGAAGCCGGTACGGTTGCTTTTAGTCTGGCGGTGACGGAGGTCGCGAAGGCCTGTGCATCGACTGCAGTTACTATGTCGGTTACGAATATGGTCGCTGAAGTCATACAGGTAGTGGGTAGTGACGAACAAAAACAGCAGTATCTGCCAAAAATCTGCAGCGGCGAATATCTCAGCGGAAGCTTTTGTCTGACCGAAGCTGGAGCAGGTTCAGACCCCGCATCCATGCGTACTAAAGCCATTAAAACCGATACTGGCTGGGCTATATCAGGAACTAAGCAGTGGATCACAAGTGCCGAGTTTGCCGGGGTTTTTGTGGTCTGGGCTGTTACCGATCCGGAGGCCAAAAAAGGCAAAGGCATTACCTGTTTCCTGGTGCCGGCAGATGCGGATGGTATTACGATTGGGCCTGCTGAAAAGAAGATGGGTCAGCATGGCTCTGCGACTAACGAAGTTCACTTTGATGCCTGTGAGGTTCCGGATTCAGCGATTTTGGGTAACCTGAATGAAGGCTTTCGTATTGCCGTCACTGAACTGGCAGGTGGGCGTATCGGTATTGGTTCGCTGGCACTGGGGATTGGCCTGGCAGCGATGGAGTACGCTATTGCTTATACCCAAGAGCGGAAACAGTTTGGTAAGCCGATCGCAGACTTTCAGGGTCTGCAATGGATGATGGCCGACCGAATGACGGAACTAGAAGCCGCAAGACTATTACTGATGAGTGCCGCTGATCGCAAAGAGCGAGGCCAGAGCTATGCAAAAGAAGCCTCCATGGCGAAGCTGTTTGCCAGCGAAAAAGCTAATCAGGCTTGTTATACCGCGCTGCAGTTATTAGGCGGTTATGGCTATATGCAAGAATACCCTCTGGAACGCATGACCCGTGATGTCCGGATTACTTCAATATATGAAGGAACCAGCGAGGTGCAGCGCCTGATTATCGCCCGTGAAATTCTTCAGGCAGCAGGCTGAGGAGCGACTGTGAATTTACCGCTGAAAGGATTAAAAATACTCGACCTGTCGACCCTGTTGCCGGGCCCGTACGCAACCATGTTGTTAGCTGATCTTGGTGCTGAGGTTCTGCGGGTCGAATCCGCATCACGGCCTGATCTGGTACGCAATATGTCACCTCAGGTGGATGGACAGTCTGCCGCCTTTAGTTATCTTAATCGTGGCAAAGACTCGATTGCACTCAACCTTAAGCACCCTGAAGCAAGTAAGCTTATCGCTAAACTGGTGGGTGAATACGACATTCTGATCGAGCAATTCAGGCCCGGTGTCATGGCTCGCTTAGGGCTGGATTATGATACGTTGAAAGCGGCTAATCCGGCGCTGATCTACTGTTCACTAACGGGGTACGGTCAGACCGGACCTTATCGTGATAAAGCCGGGCATGATCTGAATTATTTAGCGCTGTCCGGTGCTGCCAGCCATATGGGACGTATGGATGCAGGGCCTGCGCCGATGGGTTTGCAGGTCGCCGATGTTGCAGCAGGCTCACACCCGGCGGTGATCTCTCTTCTGGCAGCGGTTATTGGTCGTCACTCGACGGGTGAGGGCTGTTATATCGATATTTCTATGGCCGATAATACCCTGGCAATGCAGGCTCTTATGGCGCCTGGCGCTTTGAATGGTGGGGCAGATCCCGAGCCGGAAAGTAATTTTCTCAATGGCGGTAGCTTTTACGATTACTACCGTACTGCTGATGACCGGTATATCGCCGTGGGCAGCCTTGAACCGCAGTTTCGTCAGGGCCTGGCAAATGCGCTGAATATACCGGATCAACCACCTCTGGAAACCGCTCAGTTTAAAACCTTGCTGCAGCAGAAATTCAGGCGGCAGGATCTGGCTAACTGGTGTGATCAGCTGGCCGATCTGGATATCTGTGTTGAACCCGTATTAACGGTGTCTGAAGCCGCCGATCATCCGCAGTTTGTCGCACGAAATATGATTGTCACACAACCCAGTGGGGAACAGCAGATCGCCTCGGCATTAGGTTTTGCGCAAGAGGCAATTAAGCCCGCTCCCCGCTGTGGCGAGCAGACTGAAAAGGTCATGGAGGGGCTCAATTATGGCCCTTCAGAAATAGAACAACTGCGTGTAGCGGGGTTGTTTGATTAACGGTGAATAACCGTGCTCTGGCTGCACCAATGGTTGCAAGTATGCGATCGATTAAACGCAAATTAATTTGAAGTCCCTGCAGTCGGAGTAATCTGCAGGTGCTGACTAAACAGGATAAGAGGCAAATAATGACTATTTCTAATTATCAGGATTTTTACGATTCTTTTACCCCGGCTCTGATAGAGGAAAAGCTGGTAGGTAGTCTCAAAGAGGGGTTTAACGTCTGTGAAGAGATCTGTGATCGCTGGGCAGAGAGTCCTGACCGGGTTGCGCTTAACTATGAAGGGGTTACCCGGGAAGCCTCCAGTCATACATTTGCCGAGATGCAGCAGCGCGCGGCTCAATTTGCCAATCTACTGAAGAGCAAAGGTATCGGTAAGGGTGATCGAGTTGCCTGCCTGATGCCGAGAACACCCGAATTGCTGGTAGTCGTGCTGGGTACGCTCAAAGCTGGCGCTGTATACCAGCCGCTGTTTACCGCGTTTGGTGCCGGGGCTATCGAATACCGTGTCACCCAGGCCGAGACTAAGTTACTGGTGACCGATCCGGATAATGTTTCCAAGCTGGACAGTGTCAATGGTTGCCCGCCGGTGCTGTTGTTTAATCGTGGTATAGCGGATGCTAAATATGCTGATCTGCCTGATTTTGAAGCCGAATTAGCCGCTCAAAGCTGTGATTTTGAACCGGTAAAAATCGGCGCTGATGATCCGTTCCTGCAGATGTTTACTTCGGGTACCGTAGGTAAAGCGAAAGGGGTTGCAGTACCAGCCCGTGCTTTGTTGTCATTCTATGTTTACATGCGTTATGCGGTGGGTTTGCTGCCTGAAGATAGCTACTGGAATGTAGCCGATCCAGGCTGGGCTTATGGCCTTTATTACGCAGTGGTCGGCCCACTGCTGCTGGGCAACACCACTCACTTCAATGAGAACGCTTTTACGCCGGAAACCACTTACGGCATGTTGCGTAAGTATAAAATAACCAACCTGGCTGCAGCACCGACCGCGTATCGTTTGCTGATGGCGAATGATCACATTCTTGAAGGGGATGACAGCTTTAACCTGCGGCTGGCCAGCAGTGCCGGTGAATCACTGAACCCGGAGGTGATTGGCTGGGTTGAACGTCGCTTAGGCTGTCCGGTAATGGACCATTACGGTCAGACTGAAACCGGTATGACCGCCTGTAATCACCATGAGCTTGAGCAGCGAATTGTGCGGGTCGGTTCCATGGGCTTCTCTATGCCAGGGCATCGGATTGTCACGCTGGATAATGACCTGAATGAGCTGGGCGAAGGCGAGATCGGTGAGTTGGCAGTGGATATGGAAAAATCACCACTGTTCTTCTTTCCGGGGTACACCTGGGGTGAAAAGAATCCGTTCCGGGGTAAGTATTATCTGACCGGTGATGTAGTGGTCAGCCACGGCGATGGCAGCCACTCATTTAACGGCCGGGATGACGATATTATCACCACGGCGGGTTATCGGGTTGGGCCATCGGATGTTGAAAGTACATTGCTGGAGCATGATGCTGTAGCTGAAAGTGGGGTAATCGGTAAACCGGATCTTGAACGGGGTGCAATTATTAAAGCTTACGTGGTGCTGAAGTCACAGTATGAGCCAAGTGATGAGCTGGCCGCTGAATTGAAAACCCATGTACGTAATCGGCTATCGACCCATGCGTTCCCCCGTGAAATAGAGTTTATGGAGGAACTGCCAAAGACGCCAAGTGGTAAGATTCAACGCTTTATTCTGCGTAATAAAGCTAAAGATGAGACGGATGGGTTGGCATAAGTGGTGCCTGATCTGCCGTCAACCCCCGTTGGGTATCAGATACGGAATCCTGACTTCGCCGAAGAGGTAGAACGGGTTTTCTATCAGGCCCCCTTTGTGCGCCACCTGGACTTTGAACTAGTCTCGTTTGAAGCGGGGCGCTGTGAATCAAGGGTGCTGTTGCAGGCACAACACCTGCAACAGGATGGTTACGTCCATGCCGGCGTGCAGGCCACGCTGGCAGATCATACAGCAGGCACAGCGGCGGCCACGTTACTGTCCGAAGGGCAGATAATTTTAACCGCTGAGTTTAAAGTAAACCTGCTCAGGGCGGCGAAAGGTGAGCAGCTGTACTGCCGGTCGTGGGTGCTTAAGCCGGGTAGGCAACTGATCATTGCCGAGTCAGAACTCTTTTGTCTCGCGGGAGAGAACGCTGAGCTGGTCTCAAAAGCGACCGTTACCCTGGCGGTGGTTGATAAGCGTTGATGCTTTAAATTGACATACAGCGTGCCTCTCAACACTGCCATGACCTCTCGTCTCTTAAAAAACAGTATTGAAAGACCCTGCTAAGACGTCAGCGACGGGTTAGCAGCTTGTCTCATATAGGCTGATAGAAATATCACTGACAGTAAGACAAATAATAAAAAATTACGGAGTTTTCTATGCCTGTCATTACAGTTGAGGAGATGAATGTTTTTCTCAATGAACATTTTCCTCAGGGTGAAAAATTTGGTGTCTTAACCGGCCTGGGAGATGCCTGGGCGGAGATGACGCTACCGGTAGATGATGAGCATCTGCGCCCCGGTGGTACGGTTTCAGGGCCGTCAATGATGGCGTTGGCCGATGTTTGCATGTATGCCGCATTGTTGGGGCAGATTGGTCTGGTACCGTTGGCGGTGACGACTAATCTGAATATCAATTTCATGAATAAGCCTGAATCCGGGCGGGATCTGGTGGCCCGTTGTAATCTGATGAAAGTCGGTAAGCGGCTGGCAGTCGGTGAAGTGTGGATTCGGTCAGAGGGTTGCGAAGAGATAGTCGCACACACCACATTAACTTATTCAATTCCCGTGGAGCGTTAACGATGGCGTCTATTGAGTGGCAGGAACGCCTGTTTACCCTGGCGGATGGTACTGAGATATTCGGCTTGCACGGTTGTCATGCTGACAATACAGCTAAAGAAAAACCAACGCTGGTATTGCTGCATGAGGCGTTAGGGCATGTCGGCATGTGGAAAAACTTTCCGCAACAGCTGGCGGAAGCGACCGGGTTGGATCTGTTGGTCTATGAGCGCCGGGGGTATGGACGCTCATCGCCGATTACACTACCACGCCCGGATGACTATCTGGAGGAAGAGGGAAAAGACTGGCTCGAGCCGGTCCTGGATGCTGCGGGGCTGAAGCAGGTTATTCTGGTCGGCCACAGCGATGGTGGTTCGATCACTTTGGTAGGCGCTGCCTGTCTGCCGGATCGGGTTGTCGCTATCATCACTGAAGCGGCGCATATTCGTATCGATGCGTTAACTACCGCAGGTATTGTCGAAGCGGTTGAGTTGTATAAAACCACTGAACTGCCTGAGCGATTAGCGCGTTATCACGGCGAACGTACCGACCTGATATTTCGGGCCTGGAGTGAAACCTGGCTGCGCGACCGGTTTCAGCCTCTGGATCTGACCGGCTATCTGAATGATATCCGCTGCCCGGCCCTGATTATTCAGGGGGCAGATGATCAGTATGGTGAAGTTGCACAGGTTGACGATATCGTCAGTGGTATAGGCGAACAGGCTGAGGCTTTGTTTATTCCGGATTGCGGCCATGTACCGCACCTACAGGCCCCGGCAGCAACCTTAAAAGCGATGCAGGCGTTTATTGAGTCCTTAGAGTTGTAACTGGTTGTCTAGGTGGGAGCTGCTTTCAGCAACGATTGGGGAGTGGCGTTGTACTTCTTATATTTAACCTTTGACGCGGTAGGTTTAAACTTTTTATTCCGCTCTCGCTGAGCGGGCCAAGACTTTTGGGTGCCCAAAAGTCTTAACAATCTAAAGCCGCACCCACTGCTGGGTCGGCTACGCCGACTCCCCTCCGCGTTTCATTTTTCAATGGAACGGAGAAAACTCGGCCGCTTCGCGCCCTCAAACAGTTCTCCGTCCTTTTCATTGAAAAACTCCAATGCTCGGCTTCACAGAGGGGAGTTCGGTTCGTGCCAGCAGATCGTTTCTTTACAGTGTTTTAATAGCTGTGAATTTATGTAAGTATGGAGTTACTAAGGATTTAGTACCAATCGATTTAAGGATGATCAATGAAAATGATTCCTATTAAGGCTCATTTTGTCGCATTTCTGCAGATAGACGACACGCTGTCGTCTTTCTCCAAATTCAAAATTCACGATTTTAAAAAATTCAGACACTGTTTCAGTGAGTTAGGCGGTAAAGTTAAATTATCACTGAAGAGTGATATACGACACGCTGTCGTCTTTCTCCAAAACTGTTGTCGTATATTTAGCTGTTAAATGTCAAAACTATGAAAATTGCTGCGAATATTACAAAAGGACTTTCTATCTTTTCAATTGTATCGGCAATTGGATATTTATATGTGGGTCTAAATCGTTCAAATCTGTATCCCGAAAGTACAATTTTAATAAATGGTATTAGCCAAATATGCTTTGCTTCTTTTTTGTTCTTTTCGGCTTCACTTGTAATTAAAGGAACTAAAAATTCAAAGTCTATGTTCCTTTTCGGTTGGTTGGTATTTATAGGGTTCTGTGTCTATGTTTTTCAGCAGTAGCTTTTTACATTTAACAAATAGCAGCAGTCGATCGTCGCTGCGCTCCTTCAACTGTGCTAAGCGTTAGGCATTCAGGGAGATAAACATGCCCCAAGCTCCAAAATACTCTTGGTTACAAAAGTTAAAGAGTTGGTTTTTAGTATCTCCCTATGTACTACCTTGTTTTCTTCTGAGCCTGATATGGCTCATAGTTTCCAGCTATGTAGATAGTGAAAAAATAAATTTAGCTGCGGCTGGAGCCGTTATGGTGGGGTTTTCAATACTTTCTGAAATCATGCATCAAAAGTGGGAGTTTGCCTGGATTATTCGGCGTGGTCGCGGTGCCGCATTTCAAGATTTACCAAGTTTTCAACCTATTGGTTATCAAACAAGCCGTGTTGAAGACATTCTAAAACCTCTATCTATCTCTAGTGAATACGATGAGCAAACAACTGGTGATTGGTATGTAGGAACTACTGCTATGAGAGTAGATCGGTTAATTTCAATTGGTATTGGTGCGATGGCTATCATAGGCTCGTTGGTTTGGGGCTATGCCTAACAAGGCTATCAAAAATCGGCCACTTAGTGGCCTGGACTCGCAACAAGTTGCTCGCCTTTTATGGCGGCGTTAGGGCTCAAGTAAGAGTTAAGGATTTATTTTAAATAATATGATTGATGATCCATATCCCGAGAAATGGCAGGACCTTCAGCTAGGAGTTCGTAGAATCTTCCGAAATGTTGGTCTGTCTGCAGAAGTCGAAGTTGACTTAATTACACCACGTGGATCCGTTAATGTTGATGTTCTAGCAACAGACGAACGTAGCTTAGATAAAATCAAATATATTGTAGAGTGCAAGAACTGGAGTTCCTCCATACCTCAGTCAGTAGTACATTCCTTTACGACGGTTATGCAGGAAACTGGTGCTAATGTTGGGTTTATTATTTCGAAAAATGGACTCCAGTCCGGGTCAAAGGAATATACAAAAAATACAAATATCGTTGGTTTAACATATTTAGAATTTCAACAAAGGTATTTTGATGCTTGGTGGAAAAGATATTTTTGCCCTCGGATTGGCGATGCCGCTGATCGTGTTTTACAGTATACGGAAGAGTGTAATGGGTATCGTGACAGGGAATTCAATAAATTACCCCAAGACAAGAAAGAAGTCTTTGAACAGTTACGATCGCAATATGCAGTTCATTCGATGACCCTTTCAATGTTTAATTTGTTAGCAATAAGCCCTAGCTTTAATACAGGTAAGTTGCTTGATGTTCCATCAGACCTTGAGAGTTTTAAAGAGAAAGTTCTCGCCCAAATCACACCTGGTGTAGAGTGGCATTGCAATACTTTTCGAGGGTTGTTAGATATTATTTTGCAGTTTCTCGGTGATGTAGAGAAGGAGTTTAACTCATTATTTGGGGGCTATATTTTTGATATAGAGCCTATTAGTGGCGTAGGGCCAGAAGGCCCACAATAAATTAAAGATCTTTATGAAACAGTCGAAATTGCAACTGTTGTACTCGCCCTAGCAAGCAGCTCAAACGGACAAAATATGTTGTCACCGTTTTTGCAAATAAACGCAAAAGAGCTGCCAACAAATTTTGCCTCTTAGCTGGGCGTTATATGGTCTAGTTACCCACGATTAGTAGACACCTAATAGTGATTGCAAAAGCGACCCATTGGGTTGTTAATTGAAAAAGGGAATGCAGAGAGGGTAGAGGTTGATACGTTTTGCTGACTGGGGCAGGCTCTGTTCGTCTCTTTATCGGCGCGCTATAGATTGAGTCGTTAAGTGCTTAAAAATGGATATGGAAATCACATGATGATGTATTTAGGAATAATTCTAATAGGCTTGGCTATAGCCGGATATTTCTGGCTGGAAAAACGTAAGTTTTTAAGAATAAGTGCCGGTGGTGTTGAGCAGTATGACAGTTATGGCGCTTTATGGAAGTCCAGAATTGTTGAGGCAGGTGCAAAACTACTCATTGCTATATTGTTTATTCTCGGGGTGATCAGTCTCGTCAATTCATGTTTTAGTTCATCGTTTCAAGGTAACCAATAAACACCGTTATTCGGTCTTTAGTGTTAATTTTATATGGAGATGAAATTTGAGTAGACGCGATCAAAGGAGTGAACAGTCTGAGGGGCCGTTGACCGGTTTCCTTATGGGCCAGTTAGCAGCGGTACTGTTTGCGGTGCCTACGGCAGCCATAGTATGGTTTGCGACAAACAAAGAGTTAGCGTTATGGGGGCCAGGCGGTGCGTTCATTGGTGCAAAAGGATTCTGGCTAATCCTGGCTTGCTTCGCATTTGTTTCTCTGTTTCTTCCGCGCCTGTTTCCTTCTTTATTGGGAAAGGTGTGGCATGGCATCATAAGGTTTGAGCAGTGGTTTTAAAGAGCCGTTGCCAGCTTTATCTAAATGTCACAACCGCTCAGCTTTCCAGCTGAGCAGCTTGATTGACCAGGTCTGGCAGGCTTTCGGCGTGCATCTTGCTCATCACTCTGGAGCGGTGGACCTCAACGGTTTTGGGACTGATACCCAGTTCTTCGGCAATTTCACGGTTGGATTTACCGGAGACTACCAGAGTCATAACTTCCCGCTCTCTGCGGCTTAAGTCTTCGTAGCGTTTGATAATCTGCTCGTGCTGTTGCTGGTCGGCAAACATCACATCGGCCTTTTTAAGCGCGTTCTGTACCAGCGGTATCAGCACTTCATCATCAAAGGGTTTTTCAAGGAAATCGATGGCACCGTTTTTCATGGCGGTAACGGCCATGGGAATATCGCCGTGGCCACTGAGAACGATGATCGGCAGGTTGATCTCCCGTTCCAGCATGATCTGTTGTAACGCGAGTCCGTTTATCTCTGGCATCCGTACATCCAGCAACATACAGCCTTTGTCGCCTTTATAGTTGCTGAGGAAATCCCGGGCGGAAGAGAAGCTTTCGACGGGCAGGTCATCACTTTCTAACAACCATTGCATGGAATCTCGAAAATCATCATCGTCGTCAACAATGAAAACGGTACCGTTGTATCTGCTCATTTATTTTAGATCCTATCCCTTTGCAGGAATCTTTATATGAAACTGGGTGCCTGTTTGGCCGTCACTTTCTGCCCATAACTGCCCACCATGGGCCTCGATTATGGTGCGGGAGATCGATAATCCCATCCCAAGCCCGGTGGACTTTGAGGTAAAGAAGGGCTCAAACAGTTTAGCTAAAACCTCAGCGCTGATGCCATTGGCATGATCGGCCACTGAGATATAGACATAATCTTTTGCCTTGCGGGTGCTGATGATAACGGGTCGATGATTTTTTTCACAGTCGTTATAGGCTTCTATCGCGTTACGTATCAGATTAACCAGCACCTGCTCGATCTGAATTTTGTCGGCGACAATTAACTGCTCGCCGCCATCCAGCTCAAATTCGAATGAAGTGTTGTGGTCCAGCGCTTCCTGTTTGAGGAATTCGGCAATCTCCCGGCAGCTCTCGTTGAGGGAAAATTCCATCCGTTGATATTCTGTTTTTTTAACGAAACTGCGCATCCGTTTAACAATTTCTGCCGCCCGTTTTGCCTGTCGGGTGATCAGCTCCATCGACTTGCCGATCTCGTCAACTGAGGTTATGCGTCCCTCTTCAATACGTCGCATTGAACCGCGGCAGTAATTGAGAATCGCAGCCAGGGGCTGGTTGATCTCATGGGCCAGCCCTGATGCCATTTCACCCACCGAGAGTAGCCGGGCGATGTGCGCCATCTCCAGCTGGTTACGCTTCATCTCGTCTTCCGCTTTACGGCGCAGGGTGATGTCCCGCCCGATGATAGAGTAATACTCTACCTGCATATCATCGTTTAGGTTGCGATGGGCAATCACTTCCCGTATCTCCGCAGTGCGGTCTCTTCCCGAGGGGAGTTGCATCTGAATACTGCCATACCAGGTGCCGTGAGTGGCGGCATGATTCAGCGCATCCTGTACCAGGGACGCAAATACTTTGGGTTCGAACATCTGCTCCAGATAGAACACCACCGGGTTTTCTTTCTCGGTACCCAGGGTGATGTAGGTCGCCTCATTCATGTAGGTGAGCTGCATCGTCTTGTGATTACAGAACATAATCATATCGGAAGAGGCTTCTACCACCCGGGCCAGACGGCGAGTGGCCTGTTGTGCCAGGGTTTGTTCGGTTACATCGCGGGAGACACAGACAACTTCAATGGGTTTGCCTTCGGTATCTCTTAGGGTGCGGCTGGTGGTTTCGAGCCAGATGTAGTGACCGTTTTTGTGTTTATAACGGTAAACATTGGTGTACATGCCTTTGCGATAACGTACTGAGTCGGAGCGTTTTATCAGGTTGTCGGCATCTTCCGGGTGAAACAGGTCGTAGCCAGCGGTGCCGATCATCTCATCGACGGTATAGCCGAGCATCCGTTCAACCGCCGGGCTGACATCGAGGAATGTCCACTCAGTGGTTGGGGTGTGGCGGGAGATCATGTCGGTAGATTGTTCCACCAGGAAACGGGAGCGCTCTCCCTCATCCATGTCACTGATCGCTTTAAGATCTTGTTCTATACTCATTGAATCTCACTGATCAGGGAATCTCTATTCAGGGGTAGCCCTGAGAGCATTTGACTTAAGACTAGCTTGTTAAATCAGGGTAATTACGTATCATATTTGATGCAATAAGTGTAAACCCTTATGTCAGCGTTAGCTATGAGCTGTTTGGTTGAATGCATTAAATTGTCATCACTAATGACAGCGCAAAATTAGAACAACAATGCTACGGTTTCCGGTTAAATCCAGGCGTGGCAATTTTCAGGGCCAACAACTATGTCAACACACTCGAATCCTTATCAGTTCGGGCTGGAAAAAAACGCGGCGAATTTCTCTGCGCTGAGTCCTTTAACTTTTATTGAACGTTCCGCGTCTGTATTTCCTAATCATACAGCGGTTATCCACCAGCAAACTAAGCGTAGCTGGTCTGAAACCTATACACGTTGTCGCCAGCTGGCCAGCGCATTGAGCCAGAATGGAATCGGCAAGGGCGATACCGTAGCCGTGATGGCGCCCAATCTGCCGGAGCTGTTCGAAGCGCATTTTGGCGTGCCGATGAGTGGTGCCGTACTGAATGCATTGAATGTACGCCTCGATGCTGAAGCGATAGCCTTTATCTTGCAACACGCGGAAGCCAAAGTTGTGATTGTCGATCGGGAATTTTCAGAGGTGATTAATAAAGCACTGAAAATGATTCCACACCGGCCACTGGTTATCGATATTGATGACCCTTACTACGAGGGGGGTGAATTAATCGGTAGCTCTGATTATGAAGCGTTTATCGGTCAGGGCGATGCTGAGTATAACTGGCAGATGCCGGGTGATGAGTGGGACGCAATCAGTCTGAACTACACCTCAGGCACAACCGGTAATCCTAAAGGGGTGGTGTATCACCACCGGGGTGCTTACCTTAACGCAATGAGTAACATTGTTTCCTGGAGTATGGGCCAGCATCCGGTCTATCTCTGGACCTTGCCGATGTTCCACTGTAATGGCTGGTGTTTTCCCTGGAGCCTGGCAGCGTCTGCCGGAGTGAGTGTATGTCTGCGTCATGTTCGGGCTGACGACATTTATGCGGCGATCAAAGATGAGAAGGTTAATCACTTCTGCGGAGCGCCTATTGTTCTGAACATGCTGAATAATGCACCGGATGAGATGAAAGCGGGTATTAATCATGCGGTGAAAGTAATGACGGCAGGCGCAGCACCACCTGCTGCTGTTATTCAGGGCATGGAAGGAATGGGCTTCAGCGTAACGCATGTGTATGGCTTGACGGAGACCTACGGTCCTTCAGTTGTTTGTGAATGGCATCAGGAATGGAACGATCGCAGTGATGAAGAGATCGCCCGACTGAAATCCCGACAGGGAGTCCGTGCGCCGATGCTGGATGGTCTGATGGTTGCTGACCCGGTGACGATGGAGCCGGTGCCTCAGGACGGCGAGACGATGGGTGAAATTTTCATGCGCGGTAATCTCGTCATGAAGGGCTATCTGAAGAACCCAACAACCACCGAGGAAAGCTTTGAAGGGGGCTGGTTCCATTCCGGAGATCTGGCGGTGTGGCATCCGGATGGTTACATCGACATCAAAGATCGCTCAAAAGACATTATCATCTCCGGTGGTGAAAACATCTCCTCCATCGAAGTGGAAGACGTTCTTTACCGTAACCGGAGCGTCATGGAAGCGGCTGTGGTTGCCTGTGATGATGATAAGTGGGGCGAAGTACCCTGTGCCTTTGTCAGCCTGAAAGACGGCGCTGAAGTGACCGAACAGGAGATTATCGATTTCTGTCGGGAGAATATGGCTAAGTTCAAAGCGCCGAAAAAGGTTGTTTTTGGCGCGTTGCCTAAGACCTCGACCGGTAAAATCCAGAAGTTCGTTTTACGGGATAAGGCTAACGAATCAACATAG
>JAIBCZ010000210.1 GCA_024679645.1 Amphritea sp. | reverse complement strand
GTATGGGCATTATCTATGGCGGTGGCTAACTGCTGTAGCAATCCTTTTTTCTGGTTATCTTTCAGTTTTTTGGCTTGCCCGCTACTGATTATCTGTTCCAGCGTTAGCCCATCCATCAGTTCCATAGCAAAGAAAAGCAGTACACCTTTTTGACGGAACATACCGTAATATTCGGTCAGATGAGGGTGCTTGAACTTCTTACTCAGAACGATATGTTTCTGGGCGGAATCGATGAAGCCCTGATGCTTAAGGAGCGCAGGATTAAAGATTTGCAGGGTGACCGGCACGGAAAGGCTGGTAGACAAGTCTTCGGCGTGCCATAACTGGCCAAAACGGTTGGTTTTTAACTGTGAAGTTAATTTGAACTGATGATGGTCTGGGCCAATGATCTGCCCTGATTCAAGCCCATCGTAGATCGGTTCGTTTGAAGTCGCCATTCCTGCATCCTGAATCGATAATATCTGGAGATATGACTCGATAATAGAGTATGGCTTACAAAGAGTTAAGTGTCATAGCTGTCAAAACGACAGGTATTTTATCAGGATTGAAACTATTCATAACAACTAGAGAAATTGAGCGACCCCAACAGGGTCGCTTTGAACTTAGTCGGTTACAAGTGGAGGAAAGCTTTTAATCAGTTCATCAACAGCTTTCATCTGCGCCAGGTAGGGTTCTAGCTTATCCAGGGGTAAGGCACATGGGCCATCACATTTTGCCTGAGTAGGGTCTGGGTGGGCTTCAAGAAAGAGTCCGGCTATTCCCTGAGCCAGTCCTGCGCGGGATAACTGGGCGACCAGTGCACGCCGGCCATCGGCCGAATCACTGCGTCCGCCGGGCATTTGCAGGGCGTGAGTCGCATCGAACATGACCGGGTAACCCATCTCTTTCATGGTTGAGAATCCGAGCATGTCGACAACCAGGTTGTTATAGCCGAAACTACTACCGCGTTCACACAGAATCAGATTGCTATTGCCCGCATCTTCGCACTTACTGAGGATATGTTTCATCTCCTGAGGGGCCAGAAACTGGGCTTTTTTGATGTTAATTGTAGCTCCGGTAGCCGCCATTGCCTGTACCAGATCTGTTTGGCGAGAGAGGAAGGCCGGTAGCTGGATAATATCGCAGACTTCAGCGACAGGTGCTGCCTGATAAGGTTCATGGACATCGGTAATTAAAGGGACATTAAATGTCTCTTTAATTTCTTGCATGATTTTCAGTCCCTCATCCAGACCGGGGCCGCGAAAGGAGCTTAGGGATGAGCGGTTAGCCTTATCGAATGAGGCTTTGAACACATAGGGTATATCGAGTTTATTGGTAACTTCTACATAGTGTTCAGCAATCTGCATTGCCAGGTCTCTGGATTCCAGAACATTCATGCCGCCAAACAGAACCATCGGTGTCTCATTAGAGATCGAGAGGTCGCCAACTTTAACCACTTTCTGTTGCATCTTTTTAAACCCTGTCAGTCTGAATACGCTGCTGATTATACGTCAATCTTCTGATCTATGGGGTATATTTATGCACGGATGAATCAATTAGCCGGCAATATCGAAAGAGGAGCAAGAAAAGCAAATAAACATCAGGGCTGACGCTGATTGTTTTGCATTAAACGGTCAAATACTGTGCTGTTGCTTCCTCTGGATCAGAGGGTCGATGACAGTGAAATGTCAAGTTTCATCGGTACAAGTGCGTATCTATGTTGTTCAAGTAATGTTACTGCTTCTTAGTTGCCTGGTGTTGTATCTGTTGGCCGTTATTTATCAATATCTAGTCTTGCTTTAGAGTGTTATTTATCGTCAGAATATATCGCTCTGATACTCCTGTGGTTGCCAGGTTTTTATCTGTTTTCAGAGAGGGATTAACGTTATATTTCGACATGAGACTTAGATAAAAAATTGAACTGAATAGCTAATCTTTTCCTCTACAATAGGCCGTAGCTATTTTCGGCCTAGGGGCAGAGTTAATATTTCAAATGAGGAGAGTCCTGTGCTTCCTATGGGAACAATTATGACGGGATGCATGGCAATAGGGTTATTGTTTGCGACTCGATTACCGGTATTGCGTGCAGTGCAGGTATTACCTGCATGGTTTAGAAAAACAGTGTCGTTTGTCGTGTTTTCAGCCGGAAGCTGGAATGTGTTCTGGTATGCCACGCGCCATTTTGGCGAGTTTTGGGGAGGGGCTGCATTAATTTCTGGTTGTTTAATGTTATTAACTGCAGCTTATATTTATAACGTTAAGTGTTTGCCTACTTTTTTAAAAAGAATGCGTTCAGGTGTTTTGTTTTTGTTGTTATGTTGTGCCGTTTTATATGGGACGACTATTTACCGATTATGATTAAACTGATGTTTACAGGTCTACTCTTTATTTTATTGGGTATATTTATAACTGGGTGATTAATTTTAGAGAGAATTTTAAATGAGCAGAAAGCAAGAACCACAGGTACCTGAGGAGGCTGGGCAACAGCTGGAGCTGATACTTGAGCAGTGTAAAACTCTGCAACTGGCTACCCTGGGCCCTGAGGGGCCAGAAGCCAGCTATGCACCCTTTCTGTTTAATGAAGATGCGTTGTATATATTTGTAAGTCAGCTTGCCAGTCATACGAAAAATCTGATTAATGCATCAGTGGTGGGGGTGATGTTAATAGAAGATGAGGCTGTCAGCCGTAACCTGTTTGCCCGAAACCGGATGACTTTGCAGTGTGTCGTGTCAGAGGTAAAAGCTGATGCAGAGTCTTACGAGCGGATAATGGCCCTGTATCGACAGCGCCATGGCCCTACTGTCGATCTCTTGCGTACATTGCCTGATTTTAAGTTATTCAGGTTGGCGCCAGAGCAGGGTAGGATTGTGCTGGGATTTGGCCGTGCGTTCAGAATCAGCTTGCCGGGCTTTCAGTTAGAGGCTATCGAGGCATAATGATAGTCGGAGGTGCAGCCGTCTATAGCTGAAGGGTTAACTGTTTGTTTAATCCGCTAGCCTTCGATCATATGAACCACGACGGTTTTGACTAGAAATGCAGCCAAGCCGAGTCCCAGAGCAAAGAATAGAACTGCAGTACCAAATTTTCCCGCATTCGATTTTTTTGCCAGATCGTAGATGATAAAAAAGATATAGGCGGCAAAGACTGCAAGACCAATATTGAGTGCCAGGGTTTCAATTTCTGCCAGACGCACGTGTAATTTTCCTTAGAATACAGAGTAAAATGGTCAGGAATTGTACCGAGACAGGTATCCATAGTGCAATCCGTCAGAAGTATAAATATTAGTTAGTCAGGAATATTTTCGATCTAAGCTAATAGCTTATGCGCTAATTGTTGAAGTGGATTTTCCCCACTGCAGGAGATTATCAATCTCCTGTTTGAGCGCTAGCAAGCTCAGTTGCCCCTTGCAATGAATGCCGAGTAGCTGTTCATTAGCTACTAATACTGTGTAATGGTCCGTTGATTCTGTGCTTAGATGAAAAGATTCAACCGCGCCAAAATCGTAAATGCGTCGGCGACCCCGGGGGATCTCAGCAGAAAACTGCTGCAGCGTATCGAGTTCCGCTGATTTCAGGGATGAGTATTCTGTCTGATTATCATCATTGATTAGCGCCGTACCCGTAACCTGAGGGATGTTCTCAATGTCTCTTACCAGTTCAGTGGTAAAGACTGGGAATTGAGGGGCTGTTGAAAATAGCTCATCAATACTCATCTCTTCTTCGGTTTCCCATGTTGAAGAGGGAGATGTGTTCTGAGGTATATCTATTTCAGACTGAAGCACCTCATCAATCAACATATGTATATCTTCCGCTTTTCGGGCGTCGATAAAAAATAGCGGTGCTTTGATTTCCAGTTCGGTCAGCCAGCCAGCGTAATCTGATCGGGAAGGTGTTTCTATAAGGTCGCTCCCCGTGATGCCGATGACTAATCGTATTTTAGGGTTGTATGTGCGAAAGTTCTGCAGATAGAACTCAAGATCCTGGCGGGGGTGGTGACGGGCATTATCCAGCAACATAATATGTCCGTTGCAGTCATGGGCCAGCTCAGTGGTAATCATTTCCCACATAAACCGAAATCGTTCCTGCCCCGGTGTGCCATAGAGATGTATACGTTCATCGCCGGTTTCCAACAGGGCGTAATCCATAGCGACGGTGGTGCTTTTTTTACGCCGGATACTGCTATCAGATACGCGGGCTTCGGTTGAAGCGCTCTTATCGTTGGTGACAGCAGCAATTGCTGTCGTTTTTCCGGCTCCGACAGGGCCGAAGAAGACAATTTTTTTGTCATTCATTAAATAGATAACCGCTCATATAAGGCTGATTATCGGCAGTCGTATTACTACCGTTACCCGATGATTTTT